>JAJFTZ010000068.1 GCA_021372675.1 Eubacteriales bacterium | reverse complement strand
TCAAGAACCTGATCGACACCATCAATCAAAACGAACAGGACAGGATCGCCAACCCGGTTTTCAGCGGGGGCAGCAATGGTTACTTGGCAAAGACCGATGGCGACACGAGCAAAATACATACCGCCCAAACGGGCGCTATCGTGGTGGTGGACGTAAACACGGGCGACGTGCTCGCCATGGCGTCGTACCCATCGTTTGACCCGAACTGGTTCATCCAAGGCTTGAGCGAGGAGCAGAGCGAGCTTTTGTTCAACAGCGACTGGGCCCATGAAACCACGCCCATGCGCAACAAGGCCATTTCCGCGAAGCTTGCGCCGGGTTCCATCTTCAAAATGGTAACGGGCATCGCGGGGCTTTCGGAGGGCGTGGTGGGCTTGGATGAGAAGATCGACGACCTTTCGCCCTACCGCATGTACAACGAAGATCATACCGAATACACCACTACGGGCATGCCGAGCTGCTGGACAACGCACCCCGCGAATCACCATGATCAGGATATCGTAAAGGCCATACAGAACTCCTGCAACTATTACTTCTGCGAGGTCGCAAACCGCCTCGGCATCACGCGGCTCAACGCGTGGGCGGGTAAGTTCGGCCTCACGAGCGCTACGGGCGTGGAGCTTACGGGCGAGGCGGTGGGCATCATCGGCGGGCAGGACGTGCTTTACAACAGTGCGCTTTCGCTCGACGAGCAAAAGGCGGGCCTTTCCACCCTAATCTTTCGGAAGCTCGTCGAGCTTTTAAAGGAGCTTCTCGCGTATTATCCCACCGACGCTACCGAGGAGGACGTGAATGCCTGCGCGCTGCACCTGATGCAGCTTCTCGCCGGCGGAAGCCTCGAGAACACGGGCCCGCAGGTCCGCCGCATTTTGAGCGACGACATCAGCATCCCCGAGGGCTACACCGCCGCCAACAGAAGGTGGGGCAACGAGATTACCTCGCTTCTTAACGAGCTGCAATGGAAGCCCGCGCTTACCATCCGCTGCGGATTCGGTCAGGGCACGACGCTCGTGACGCCTGTCGCCGTGGCGCGCTATATCGCCGCCGTCGCCAACGAGGGCACGGTGTACGACCTGCATATCGTGGATCGTATTTTAGATGAAAACGGCGCGCTCGTAAAGGAGATCGAGCCGAGCGTGTACGATAAGATCGAGATCGACAGCGCCATCTGGGATGCCATCCACAAGGGCATGCATAACGTGGTTTCGGCGGACTCGCCGGAGGATACGGGTACCGCGGCCGATAAATTCTCCGCGGAGTTTATTGACTCCGGCTATCTCGACATGATAAGCGGCAAGACCGGCTCCGCGCAGATCGGCAACAACGTGAAGATCGATATCGAAAACACCTCGTGGTTCGTCACCTACGGCCCGCGCGATAACCCCGAGATCGCGGTGGTCGTGTGCGTGCCCTACGGGTTGAGCGGCGCGTCGAGCGTGCCCGCCGTGGAGGATATTTTCACCTACTATTTCGATAAGGAAAAGAGCGTCGCCCCCGAAAACCTCGTGGACATCGGCTCCATAGTTCCGTAAGAGAGCGATCTTAATAAACGGCTGAGGCCCAAGCCTGCTTGGGTACCCGGCCGTTTTTTGTTTTCCGCGATTTCCCGCTTTACTTTCGCCCCGAACGGAATATAATAAAAACAGAACAAATGTTTGTATTCTTGTGAGGCGGCTATGAGCTTTCTGCATGTGGACCTCAATTCGTTTTACGCGAGCTGCGCGGTGGTGGAAAGCGGCGGTGCGTATAATTTCGATACGCCGCTCATGGTGTGCGGCGACCCTAAGCGCCGCCACGGCATCGTGCTGGCGGCGACATATCCCGTAAAGCGCACGGGCGTGCGCGCGGGCATGCCCATATGGGAGGCGCTTGCGCGCTGCCCCAACGCGGTGCTCGTCGCGCCCGACTTCCGTTTATACATGCGCTATTCCGATAGCTTCATGCGCATCGTGCGCCGCTACTCGCCGCTCATCATGCGCTACGGCATCGACGAGGCGTATCTCGATTATAACGGCTGCGAACGTATCTTCGGCTCTGCTAAGGATACGGCCGACAGAATACGCGAGCGCGTGAAGAAGGAACTGGGGCTTACGGTGTCCGTGGGCGTAGGGGACAACATGCTCATGGCGAAGATGGGGTCGGACTATAAAAAGCCGGATGCGGTCACCGAGATCAACGCTTCGAACTGGCAGGAGTACATTTGGCCTCTTCCCGTGCAGTCGCTCATGTACGTGGGGAAGGCGACCGCCGGTAAGCTTCGCTCGATCGGCGTGCACACCGTGGGCGAGCTCGCGCTTTCAAGCGCCGTGCTTTTGAAGGAGGTCTTCGGCATATGCGGGCAAACGCTGTGGAAAAACGCCAACGGCATCGACGATACGCGCATTTTGCCGGGCGCGGAGCCGCAAAAGGGGGTAAGCAAATCCATCACCCTTTCGCACAACGCCTCTACGCTCCCCGAAATATGCTCGGCGCTCCTTATGCAGACGGAGGACGTCGCCTATCGCCTGCGCGCGCTTAAGATGCGCGCGGGCGTCGTAGGCATCCACTTCCGCTACCCCGATATGAGCGGGGAGGGGAGGCAGGTCTCGCTCGCGACGCCGACCTTCGTTACGGCGGAGCTGTACGAAAGCGTGAAAACGCTCGCCGGGGTATTGTTCCGCGGCCGCCCCGTGCGGCAGGTAGGCGTGCGCGTGGCGAAGCTCTCCTGCGAGCCCGAACAGATGCCGCTTTTCCCGAGCGAAGCGCACGAAAGGCGGCTGCGCCTCGATTGCGCTACGGATAAGCTTCGCGACCGCTACGGCGCTGACGTATTGAAACGCGCGGGCACGTTATGCTTCGAGCACGACGAGATCGACGAATTCAGCCCGTTCGTGCGTGTTTGAAAAAAGCATGGGGTTGTTGTATAATGAGCAGGGTAGAAAACCATGGCAGCATTTTCAAATTGCGGAGGGTGAACTTATGCAGATGCCCGATCGGGTCGCATTTACGGTTTTCGGCAAGGACATTTACTGGTACGGCGTGCTGATGGCGGCGGGCATCGTGATAGCGGTGCTTCTCGCCATGCGCGAGGGAAAGCGCAAGAAGCTGCCGGAGGATACCGTGATCGACCTCTGCCTTGTGGTGATCCCGCTCGGCGTGGTGTTCGCGAGGCTCTACTATGTGCTTTTCGAGCTTGACCACTATTTGCAGGACCCCATCTCCGTTCTTTACGTATGGGAGGGCGGCCTCGCCATTTACGGTGCGGTCATCGGCGGGCTTTTGGGTGCGGTGATCTATGCGCGTGTGAAAAAGCTGCGCTTTTTGCGCCTTGCGGACTGCGTCGCGCCGGGCCTCGTTCTGGCGCAGGCCATCGGCCGCTGGGGCAATTTCTTCAACCAGGAGGCGTTCGGCCTGCCCATCAACAACGGTGAGTTGTTGTGGTTTCCGTTTGCCGTCAAGATCGAGGGCTTACACTATTTCGACGGTGTGGTCTGCAACAATCCCTACCACATGGCAACGTTTTTTTATGAATCAGCGTGGTGCTTACTCATTTTTATCTTCCTGTGGTCGCGCCGCAAAAAGTTTAGGCACGATGGCGACGCGTTTTTTATCTACGCGCTTCTGTACGCGTTTGAGCGCATGTTCGTGGAGGGCTTGCGCGGCGATAGCCTCAAGATAGGCGAGGCGCGCGTTTCCCAAATTTTGAGCGCGGTCGCGTTTGCCGCGGTGCTCATTTTCTTCATCGTGCGCCGCGTGAAGGAGAAAAAGGAAGGACGGCTCCTATGGCCCGCGCCGCTTGCGGCTGCGGAGGAAAATGCGCCCGGCGAAGCGGAACCCGCCGAGATTGCGAAAGTTGAGGAGCCCGCGCAGACCGGGATCGAGACGGAACAAGAAGCCGAAGCCGCACGGCCTGAAGAAAACGAGGACGAAGAAAATTGACTATGCGAAACCTTACCATGATGACGGATCTTTACCAGCTTACCATGATGTACGGCTATTTCAAGCATGGAATGGCCAAAAACGTAGCCGTGTTCGACCTGTTTTTCCGCAACACCTCGGAAAACAGCTCCTACGCGGTTATGGCGGGCACGGCCTCCGTGATCGATTACATCAACGGACTTCGCTTTACCGAGGAGGATATTTCCTATTTGCGAAGCCTTAATCTGTTCGACGAGGCATTTTTGAAGGAGCTTGAAAAGCTCCGCTTCACGGGTGAGCTTTACGCCATGGAAGAGGGCACGCTCGTGTTCCCCTACGAGCCGCTTATCCGCGTAAAGGCGCCTATTATGGAGGCGCAGCTTATAGAGACGACACTATTAAACCTTGTGAACCATCAAACGCTCATCGCTACCAAGGCGAGCCGCGTGGTGTACGCCGCGCAGGGCGACGCGGTGCTCGAGTTCGGCCTGCGCCGCGCGCAGGGGCCGGACGCCGGCACGCTCGGCGCGCGCGCCGCCATCGTGGGCGGGTGCGATTCCACAAGCAACGTGCTCGCCGGGCAGCTTTACGGCATCGCCGTAAAGGGCACGCACGCGCACAGCTGGGTGATGAGCTTCCCCGACGAGCTTTCCGCCTTCCGCGCCTACGCGGATACCTTCCCGGATACGTGCCTGCTCCTTGTGGATACCTACGACACACTCGGCAGCGGCGTTCCGAATGCTATAAAGGTGTTCGACGAGCTGAAGGCGAAGGGACACAAGCCCATGGGCATCCGCCTCGATTCGGGCGACCTCGCGTACCTTTCCAAAGAGGCGCGCAAGCTGCTCGACGACGCGGGCCATGACGATGCGAAGATATTCGCCTCGAGCGACCTCGACGAGACCGTGATCCACGACCTTAAATCGCAGGGCGCGTGCATCGACGTATGGGGCGTGGGCACGCGGCTCATCACCTCCTACGGCAACCCCGCCTTGGGCGGCGTATATAAGCTCGCCGCCGAGATCGTGGACGGCGTTTCCGTGCCGAAGATAAAGCTTTCGGATAACGCGGCAAAGGTAACGTATCCCGGCTACAAAAAGGTCTTAAGGCTTTACAGCAACACGAGCGGCATGGCGATCGCCGATCTGATCGTCCTCGAGGAGGAGACCTTCGATACCTCCATGCCATTGAAGCTCTACCATCCCGAGCAGACCTACAAAAGTATGACCATCCGCAACTTCAGCGTCCGCGAGCTGCTCGTTCCCATGTTTGTGGAGGGCAAACAGGTGTATACGGCGCCGGATGTGCTTGCAGCGCGCGAATACAACAAGCGCGAGCTCAAAACCTTCTGGGAGGAGACCAAGCGCCTTTTGAACCCGCATGTGTACAAGGTGGATATTTCCGATAAGCTCTACGATCTGCGAAAGCGCCTCATATGGGCGAACCGCGGACGCGATGATGTGTAAAATAAAAAAGCTGGCCATGGCTTTGTTGGCGGCGGCCGTGCCGTTTTTCGCATGCGGCTGTGTTTTTGCGCATCCGGTTCTAAACCCGGCGGTCACGCTCACGCCCACGGACGCGCCGACGCCTGCGCCTGCGTTAACGCCCACCCCAACGCCGTCCCCGTCGCCCACGCCAACCCCAACGCCTACGCCGCCTCCGCAGCGCATCGGCGTATACGACGCGCTCGGCGCGTTCGTTGAAACGCCGGAGCACTACGAGCAGTATCTTACCTTTCGGAATATTCAGGTGTACGAGCAGTTTGGCGATACGTTTGTGGACGCCGTTGCGGTGAATGTTTACCCGGCGCCGATCGTGTGCGCCGTGGACATCCTGTTCGCGCAAGAGGGGGAGACTATTGCCTCGGGTAAGCTGCAAACGCAGGACGGGCAG
>JAJFTZ010000066.1 GCA_021372675.1 Eubacteriales bacterium | reverse complement strand
ACCGGTATCGCCGACGGTTTCCCGCGGCGCGGAGGCGGGCTGAATCTGCGATACCGTCGCGGGCGTCTGCACGGGCGCGGGAAACAGGCTTTCCACATGGAAGCCGCTTTCTATCGTTACGGGCAGCAATAGCCGCGCGATGAGGAGCATCCACACGAGGTATTGAAGCGACGGCGAAATGCTTTTTTGAAACAGGCGCCGAAACAGCAAAATCGCGGCGGCGATGGCGGCCGCGTAAAGGGAAATTTCAAGGAGCGCGTCAATGATCGTCTTCACGCCGCACCTCCTCCTTCAGAAGGGCTTCAAGCATGGCGAGAAGCTCTTCCCTGTCTTCCTTTTTGAGGTTGCCCGCGCGAACCATGCTCGTGACCATGAGCTTTACCGAGCCCGCCTCGATCTTATCGAGCACGCTTTTGCTCTCGCGCTCGATGCACTCTTTTTTTGTGACGGCGGGCGAATAGAACTTGTCGCGTCCTCGCTTTTGCGCGGTCAAAAAGCCCTTCTTTTCCAAGATCGCCATGTAGGCGGAAAAGGTTTTGTAGTTCCACGACGCGCGGTCGCCGATCTGCGCGATGGTCTCCGAAAGCGTGGCGGGCGACCTTTCCCACAGCGCGTTCATCACCACCCATTCGGCGGGGGTCAAAACTTCCTTCACGGCGCTCCCTCCCATTCTTATTTGTTTTAGCTTATGCCTAAAAGTTTAGTCCATTCATGCAAGCTTTGTCAATAGGCCGGATATGAAGGTTTTGTTAAGATAAAAAATCGGGCCGACGTTGGCGTCGGCCCCTACAATATGAATACCGTTTTACGCCCTTTCCAGAAGCGACTTCACGAGCGCGTTGGCGCGCTCCGCCACGCGGTTTTCGTCGATGCCTAAAAGCCTTCCCTCTTTCGCCGCGACGCGCCCGTTGACGACCACGCATTTGGCGGGGCGGTAATAGCCCACCGTGCCGAGGTAGTTCGCGGGGTCGAGCGTCGCGCCGGCCGAATCGACGCAGCTTACGTCGATCAGGAAAAGATCGGCCGCTTTTCCGATCTCCAAGCTCCCGATGTCGCTTCGCCCCAAAATCCTCGCGCCGCCGCGCGTGGCGAGCTTTAATAGGTCGTAGCCCGTGGGCGCGTCCGCGCTGTAGGCGAGGCGGTGCATGAGGTACGCCGCGCGTATCTCCGCGAGGAGGTTCGAGCAATCGTTGCTGGCGCTGCCGTCCACGGCGAGCCCGAGCGGCACGTCGAGCTTGAGCATGTCGCTCACGCGGCAAACGCCCGAGGCGAGCTTCATATTGGAAACGGGGCAGTGCGCCACGCCCGTTTGCGTGGCGGCGAGAAGGGATAACTCCTCGTCGTTGAAATGGATGCCGTGCGCAAACCAAACGTCGCTCCCGAGCCAGCCGCAATCCTCCATATAGGCGAGCGGACGCTTGCCCAAAAGCTCCACGCAAAATTGCGTTTCATCCTTCGTTTCCCCGAGGTGGGTGTGTAGCCTTACGCCTAAAGCCCGCGCGAGTGCCGCAGATTCCTTCATCAAATCCGTGGTGACGCTGAACGGCGAGCAGGGCGCGAGCCCCACGCCGCGCATGGAAAACGCGCGCGGGTCGTTCCATTCCTCCACGGCGCGGCGGCTTTCGTTTAAAATGGTATCCACGTCCTGCACGAGATCGTCGGGCGGTAGGCCGCCGTCGCTCCGCCCGCGCGACATGCTGCCGCGCGTCGCGTAGAGGCGAAGCCCCAAAGCCTGCGCCGCCTCGAACTGGCGCCCGAGAAAGCCCGAGGAGTTTTCCGGAAACACATAGTGCTGATCCATACAGGTGGTGCAGCCGTATTTCAAAAGCTCCCCCATGCCGACGAGCGAGCTATAATACACGCAGTCCTCGTCGATGCCGCGCCATATCTCGTAAAGCGCGCGGAGCCAGTCGAATAGCTCGAGCTTCTGCACCGCCGCGAGGTTGCGGGTGAAGGTTTGGTATAAATGGTGGTGCGTGTTCACAAGCCCGGGGTATGCAAAGCAGCCCCGCGCGTCGATAACTTCGTCAGCCTCGAAGGGGCCTTCGCCTACCGCCTCGATCATGTTATCGCGGATAAAGATGCTCGCGTTTTTCAGTACGCGGTCGTTTTCATCTACCGTGACCACGGCGTCGGCGTTTTTAACCAGCAAGGTGCTCATTGACTTACCTCCTTTGTCCTATCTAAGTTTATCAAACCGCGGCGATTTCTAAAAGCGCTTTTATCGGCTCCGCCGCACGTGCTATAATCTTAAGCATGGGGAATGAAACCGACAAAAAAAGCGCGCTCCTTTTAAGCCTCGCGGTGATGCTGTTCGGGCTTTCGGGCGCGATCGCCAAGCTTTTGAGCGCGCCGCCCGTCGCCATCACCTTCGGGCGGGCGGCGTGCTCGGCGGTTCTATTGTTCGCGATCCTCGCCGCAAGAAAGGAAAGCTTAAGGCCGCTTAACAAAAAGGACGGCCCCCTTTTTTTGATCGCGGGCATCGTGCTCGCGGCGCATTGGGTGTGCTTTTTCAAGTCCGTGCAGACCGCGTCCGTGGCGGTGGGCACCATCACCTTCTCCACGTTCCCGCTGTTTCTCATCTTTTTGGAGCCGCTCGTTTTTAAGGAGGCGTTTAAGGGACGCAACCTTTTTTTCGCGGCGGCGCTCCTCGCGGGCGCGGCGATCACCGCGCCGGGCTTTTCCCTCGGCAACAAAACCACCGAGGGCGTTTTGTGGGGCATGGCGTCGAGCCTCACCTACGCGGCGCTCACGCTTTTTAACCGCGGCTTCGCGGCGCGCTACCCGGGCGTGAAGCTTTGCTTTTACGAGCAGACGGCCGCGGCGCTCGCGCTTGTTCCGGCGCTTTTCCTTGAAAAGCCCGCCGTCACGGCGGCGGATATCGCGGGGATCGCCGTGATCGGCGTACTCTGCACGGCGCTCGGCTTTTCGCTGTACGCAACCGCGCAAAAGCGCGTAAAGGCGCAAACGGCGGGTATCCTATCGGGCATGGAAACGGTGTACGGTATCCTTTTCGCGTTTCTCCTATTAGGCGCCGTGCCTACCGCGCGGGAGCTTATCGGCGGCGGCGTTATTTTAAGCGTTACGCTGCTGTTCGCCACGCGAAAGCCGTAATCATTTTTTTGACCGGCTCATCAGGCGCGCGGTGAAGGGCCGGTGCACTTGGATGGCGGATTTCGGGCAGAACTCCTGACAGCAGAAGCAGCGGACGCATTTTTCCCTGTCGATACGGGCGAGCTTTTTTTCGATTGCGATGGCGTCTGCGGGGCAGGCGTTTTTACATTCGCCGCAGCCCACGCAGGCGTTTTTATAAACGAGCGGACGGCTTGCGAGCACGTGCGCCGCCAAATTACCAAAGATCTTGCTTTTGAAGCCCCACGACTCGAGGCGCTGCTTGGGGATGAGCTTAAAATCCGAAACCGCAAATTCCGAAAGCTCGCCGTATACGGCGAGCTTATCCGCGCTTTCGGGGATAAGTCCGCGCATATGCGCGGCGCGAAGCGTAGGCACGTCGTCCTTGTTAAGGCCGATGAGATGCGCGGCGGCAAGATCCAGCGCGTGGGGGTTTTTCGATGCCATGACCGCGCCCAAAAAGCGCGGCGTGCCGCCCGAGGGGCCGTTGCCCTCCATCGCTATAACGCCGTCGGCCACGCTGAGGCACGGCTTTAAGAATTCCGCGATATCCACAAGCATGTTCCCAAACGCCTCGTGCGATTGGTAGCGGTAGTGGTACTCCGTTTTACGCGTGCCCGGCACCGCGCCGAACAGGTTTTTGCACGCGCCCGTAAACGCCATGAGACCGTGCGTTTTCACCTTGCACAAATCCACGATGGCGTCCGCCGCCAAGAGATAATCGGTGATCTGAAGCTCCTTGGCGGCTACCGCCTCCGAAAAGGAAACGTCCGAAAAGCCGAAATCGTCGTTGAGGCTCGCGCCCGCGCGCACGGCATCATTCATGCCGCAGCCCGTGTACACGGCGCTTAGATACGCCGCGTTGAAGGGGCCGCCCGGGCTGTCGCCCACCACGACCCGCGCGCCCCTTTCGACTAAAAGGGCACAAAGCGCCGCGACCACGGCCGGGTGTACGGTAACGGCCCTTTCGGGCTTAGCGCGCGTTAAAAGGTTCACCTTCACGGCCACTGTCATGCCCGGCCTTACAAAATCGAGCCCGCCGATGGGCGCAAGCGCCTCTAAAAGCGCCTCTCTGACACGCTTGGGATCGTAATCCTCGCAGCGTACGATGGATACCTCCGCGTTCATCCCATGCCTCCTAGTTTGATGTTATCAAAAATAGCACAGCTGAGCCGAAAACGCAACCGGAGGAATAGCGCCGCGCCGGGGATGAGAAGCTAAGATAAGAATCGTTACGGGAGGAAAAAGCATGGAACACCGCGATCTGTCGTTTTTACCCATGGCGGCCATGACAAACGTGCCCACGCCGCGCGCGGACGCGCGCGAGATCGTGGCGCTCGTGAAGGAAGGCGGGCGCACCACGGGCTATAAGCTTTCCGACGGCGCGATCGTCGAGAAGCCGGAGGGCGTGCGGCTCGCCAAGGAGGGGCGCATAAAAGGCGTGGGCGTCGCTACGCGAAACGGGAGCGAATACCTCAAATCCCTCCCCGACGGGCGGGAGGACAACAACCTAGACGGTCTGCCGACGCTCGATAAATGAGCGCGGCGGTATTTCTTGCCGTGCGAAAACGGGTAAATCCGTTTTTTCCCTTGCCTAAGGCGTTTTAGCGCGGTACAATGGGAGCGCAATCCGGAATTGCAATCTCTTTGAAAGGGGTTGATCAAGTGGTGAAGAAGTTGTATGAGGTGTTGAGCCTCTAATACAAACGGGTGTTCGGCGCGCGGGGAACGGGCATAGCATGCCTTGCTTTTTCCTGCGCGCCGGATACCGCTCTTGCGAGGGACCTGAAGGCTGCGGGTTGCTCCGCGGCTTTTTTATGTTCCGCCCCGATTTAACTTTTTTCAAGGAGATCGCATGAAATATCGCAACGCAGAGGCAGTTTTGCCCGAAGCGCTGTTGGCTGAGCTTCAAAAATACTGCGCGGGCGAGCTTATCTATGTGCCGAGCGGCGAGTGCAAGGCCGCCTGGGGCGCCGTAAACGGCTCCCGCGCGCGCTACGCCGCCCGCAACCGGCAGATCGTACAGCGCTACCGCGACGGCACGGCCGTGCACGAGCTTGCCAAGCAGTTTTATCTATCGACCGACAGCATACGCAAGATCGTGAAGCAAAGCGCGCACGGATAAACCGCGCCGGGCTTGCTTTTATAGTTAGAAAAACGGCGGATACGCACTTTCTTGCGCATCCGCCGCAGCTTTACTCTTTATTAATTGCGCCTATCCTACCGCTTTCGCCCGCTCAACGTCCTTCGTGATTTGAAGGGCAAGCTCCTCCACGCTGTCGAAAAGAAGCTCGTCGCGTAAGAATCCCACAAAAAACACCGTGAGGCGCTCGCCGTAGATATCGCGGTCGAAGCCCATGATATGCGTTTCCACGTGGATGCCCGCGCCGCCCACGGTGGGGTTTTTGCCCACGCTCGTCACGGACTTGTAGAGCTTAGCGTCCACGAGCGCGCGCGTCGCGTAAACGCCGGGCTTTGGCAGCACCATATCTTCCACGCCGCCGAGGTTCGCCGTGGGAAACCCGATAGAGCTGCCGATGCGGCGGTTTCTCACGACCGTGCCCGAAAGCGCGTAGTCGCGCTCCAGCATGGCATTGGCGTTTTTCAGATCGCCCGCCTCGATAGAAGCGCGTATGCGCGTGCTCGAGACCGGCTCGCCCCCGTATAGGTAGGGCGCGACCTCGCGCGTAAAAAAGCCGTGTTTTTTGCCGAGCTCCTTTAAAAGCGCGGCGTCGCCGGCGCCGTTTCTGCCGAACGTATAGTTGAAGCCCGCCACCGCATACGCCATGGAAAACCGCTCTGAGAGCATGTGAACGAACGCCTCCGGCTCCGTCGCGGCAAGTTCTAAGGTAAATTCGTCCACCGCCACGCGCGCGCCGAACGAGGCAAGCATTTCCGTGCGCGCATCAAGCCCACTCAAAAGCTTCGGCGCGCCGCCGAACACCGAGAGCGGGTGGTTTTGAAAGGTATACGCCACAAGCGCGAGACTGTTTTCCCGTGCGAGCGCCGCGGCCTCGCTCATAAGCTTCCTGTGCCCGGCGTGCACGCCGTCGAACATGCCCAGCGCGACCACGCTTCTTTCGGGCGCCATGCTATTCCCCATCAGGGCCCTCCGTCGTAAAAAATACAGAAATATGAAAGCCTTCCTCCGCGCGCGTGCCGAGACCGATAAATTGACCGTCGAGGTAGGTGCGCACGGTTTCGCCAAAACACAGTTCCTCCCCGCGCTCCACACACGCGCCGTTTAGAAGGAGCCGCCTTTCCCGCTCGCTCAAGCCCGCGAGAGAAAGCGAAGGGAAGCCCGAAAGCGCCTCGTCTACGGGGAGCACGGCGGAGGAAAGCAAATTTTCCTCCTTGAGGGCGCGAAGCTCCTCCAAAGTGAACGCGTTTTCAACGGAAAACGCGCCCGAGCGCGTGCGCAGCAAAAAGGAAAGATGCGCGAAGGTTCCCAACGCGTTCCCGATATCGCTGCAGAGCGCGCGCACATAGGTGCCGCGCGAGCAGACGACGCGAAGAAGAAAGCTATCGTCGCCCGTTTGCCTTAGAAGCTCCAGCGCGCGCACCGTGATGCGGCGCTCCTTTTGCTCCACCGTTTCGCCCGCGCGCGCGAGCTTGTACATGGGCGTGCCGTTGACGCGCACCGCCGCGTAAAGCGGCACGGTCTGCATCTGCTCGCCCGTGAAGCGCGGGAGTATTCCCCCTAAAGCCGCCTCGCTCACGCGCGCGCCACAACGCCGCACGACCGTCCCGTAGGAGTCCTGCGTGTCCGTTTCCGCGCCGAAGCGTATCTCGGCGAAATATTCCTTTTCCTTGTCGGTGAGATAGTCGAAAAGCCTTGTGGCGCGCCCGAGGCAGACGGGCAAAACGCCCGCCGCGCCGGGATCGAGCGTACCGGTATGCCCTACGCGCTTCATGGAAAAAATGTGCCTGACATCGGTCACAACATCGCTCGACGTCATGCCCGGAGGCTTCAATACGTTTACGACACCTTCCAAGCCTCGTCCTCCAGCGCCGCGGAGGCCATGCGCACCGCCTCGGCATACACCTCGCCGAACGCGCCGTGCGCGGTATAGCCCGCGGCGAACGCGTGTCCGCCGCCGTTTTTGGCGCGCGAGATTTTGCTCACGTCCACATACCGTTTCGAGCGCAGGCTCGCCTTGAACACGTCCGTATCCACCTCGCGCAGAAGCACCGCGACCTCCACGCTATCCACGTCGCGCACATAGTCGATCACGCCCTCGGTATCCTCCTCGGTGGCGCCGACCGAGCGCATTTCCTCGAGCGTCACGGCGGTGAGGCCGAGCCTTCCGCCGCATAAAAGCTCCATATTGTTGAGCGCCAAGCCCAAAAGCTTCACCTTGTGGTAGGGCACCGTGCGGTAGACGAGGCGGTTGATCTCGTAGGTGTCGATGCCGCTCTCGAGAATATCCGCCGCTATGCGCATGGTTTCGGGCGTGGTATTGCTGTAGGCGAAGCTGCCCGTATCGGTCAGAAGCGCCGTATAGAGGCATACGGAGATAGGTTCCGTGAGGCACGGCAGAAGGCGCATGGCAAGCTTATAGATGAGCTCGCCCGTGGCCGCCGCCGATCCATCCACCACGTTCATCTTCGCGTAGGCGGTGTTGGTCACATGGTGGTCGAGGTTGAGGGTACTTTGCGCCGCGTCGAAAAGGGGCGCGCTCACGCCCATGCGGAGCGCGTCCGCACAGTCGATGCTGATGGCGAAGGGCAGCTTGCGCGCCGCCTCGGGCGAAAGAAGCTCGTCCGCGTACGGCAAAAAAACGTAGTTGGGCGGCACGCGGTTGCCGCATACCACCTGCGCGTCCTTTTTGAGCTCCTTCAAAACGCCGTAGAGCGCCAGCGCGGAGCCAAGGGTATCGCCGTCGGGCGAGATATGCGCGATCAGCGTGAAGCCATCGTTTTCGCGGATGAAATCCGCCGCCTGTTCAATGAGATTCCCCGTCATCCCGCTCCCCGCTGCCGGCCTCGTGAAGCCCGGCGATGATCTTTGAAATGTGGACGCTGTATTCGATGGAGCTGTCGAGCACGAATTTGAGCTGCGGCAGGCGGCGTATCTGCATGCGCCTGCCTATTTCCCGCGCAATGAAGCCGTTCGCGCTGTTGAGTGCGCTCACGGCGTCGAGCCGCGCCTGTTCGCTCGGATCGTACACGCTCACCATCACCTTCGCCCACTTGAGGTCGTTGGTGACCTCCGCGCTCATGATGGTGACCATATCCGTGACGCGCGGGTCGCGCAAATCGCGGAGTATTTCGCTGATGGTCTTTTTAAGCTCCTCGTTGAGCCTTTGGTATCTGACGGACATGGCGTTTCCTTTCAGGGGTGTTTTTCCTTAGTATGCGCGGAACGGGTACGGCCGTTCCCTATAGGGGGTTCGGGGGCCATGACCCGGCTTTGACGACATGCGCGTGAAAGCGTTAGCGCTTCACTTCTTCCATGATGTACGCCTCGATCACGTCGCCCTCTTTGACGTCGTTGAAGCCGTCGAAGCCGATGCCGCACTCATAGCCGGCCGCTACCTCGCGCGCGTCGTCCTTGAAGCGCTTGAGCGAGCCGACCCTGCCGTCGAACACCACCACGCCGTCGCGCACCAGGCGCGCCTGCGCGTTTCTCGTGATCTTGCCGTCCTGCACGTAGGCGCCCGCAATGGTGCCCACGCCGCTCACCTTGAAGGTGTTCCTCACCGAAGCGCGGCCGAGCTCCACCTCCTTGAAGATGGGCTTAAACATGCCCTTCATGGCCTGTTCCACATCCTCGGTGGCCTTGTAGATGATGTCGTAGAAGCGCACGTCCACCTTTTCGCGCTCCATGGTGGCGCGCGCCTGCGCGTCCGGCCGCACGTTAAAGCCAATGATGATGGCGTTGGATGCGGACGCGAACATGATGTCCGACCCGGTGATGGCGCCCACGCCGCTGTGGATGCAGCGCACGCGCACCTCGGCGTTACTTAGCTTTTCGAGCGCGGCCTTCACCGCCTCGGCGCTGCCCTGCACGTCGGCCTTGACGATGATGTTCAAGTCCTTCACCTGACCTTCCTCGATCTGGCTGAACAGGTCGTCCAGCGTGACCTTGGAAAGGTTTTTGAGCTGCTCGGTCTTTTGCTTCACGCGGCGCTCCTCGGCGACGTTGCGCGAGAGCTTGTCGATCTCGGCGACGTTCATGATATCGCCCGCCGCGGGAACCTCGGAGAAGCCGAGGACTTCCACCGGCTGGCTCGGACCCGCGGAGGTGACGCGCCTGCCCTTGTCGTCCATCATGGCGCGCACGCGGCCGTAGGCCGTGCCCGCGACGATGGGATCGCCGATCTTGAGCGTGCCGTTTTGCACGAGCACCGTGGCAACGGGGCCGCGGCCCTTGTCGAGCTCGGCTTCGATGATGGTGCCGCGCGCGATGCGCTCGGGGTTGGCCTTAAGCTCCTGCACGTCGGCGAGCAAAAGCACCATTTCAAGAAGCGTGTCGAGGTTGTTTCCGGTTTTGGCGGAAACGGGCACGCAGATGGTCTGTCCGCCCCATTCCTCCACGACGAGGCCGTGCTCGGTAAGCTGCTGCTTCACGCGCTCCGGGTCCGCCCCGGGGCGGTCCATCTTGTTGATAGCGACCACGATGGGCACCTCCGCCGCCTTGGCGTGGTTGATGGCCTCGACCGTCTGCGGCTTGATGCCGTCGTCCGCGGCCACCACGAGGATGACGATATCCGTCACCTGCGCGCCGCGCGCGCGCATGGCGGTGAACGCCTCATGGCCCGGCGTATCGATAAAGGTGATCTGGCGGCCGTTCTTCGTAACGGTGTACGCACCGATGTGCTGCGTGATGCCGCCCGCTTCGCCCTCCGCGACGTCGGTATTCCTGATCGCGTCGAGAAGCGAGGTCTTGCCGTGATCGACATGGCCCATGATGGTAACGACCGGCGGGCGCACGATGAGGTTTTCCTTCTCGTCGGATTCGTCGGTGCTTTCCTGCAAAACGTCCTCGAAGGTTTTGGTGAGCTGGTATTCGAGCTCTATGTTGTAATCCGCCGCCACGAGCGCGCAGGTATCGTAATCGAGCTCCTGGTTGATGGTAGCCATGATGCCCATTTTGAAGAGCCTTTTGATGATCTCCGCCGCGGGCTTGCCGATTTTTTCGGACAGATCCTTTACCGTGATGGTTTCCGTTGTCATAACCGCCTTTTCTATGATTACGGGCTCGGGCCGCCTCATGGGCGTCTGCTGCTTGCGCCGCGCGCTCCTGCGGGTGCCGCCTACCGTGTCGTCGTCCCAATTTACCGTTTTGCCCGGCACAGCCGGAGCGGATTCCTTGAGGATGGTCTTTTTGTTTTTGACCCTGCGATCCTCCTCGCGGGTGCGGTTGTACGTGTTCTTCGCGGGGTCGTAATTGCTCACGCGCTCCTTGGTCTGCACGGGCGCGATGGCGCCCGTGGCGCCGCGCGCGGCGCCGCCCGTGCGGTTTTGACCGTAAGGCGGGCGCGCCCCCTGCGGGCGGGGCCCGAAGCCGGGCTTCGCGTCCTTGTCCTTATCGAAACCGCCCTGGTTAAAGCCGCCCTGTCGCGGCTGATATCCCTGGCCCTGCGGGCGCTGCTGGTAGCCGCCCTGCCCGTATTGGCCTTGCGGGCGCTGCTGGTAGCCGCCCTGTTGCCCGTACTGGCCCTGCGGGCGCTGCTGATAGCCGCCCTGCCCGTACTGGCCTTGCGGCCGCTGTTGGTAGCCGCCCTGTTGTTGACCGTACTGTCCTTGGGGGCGCTGCTGGTAGCCGGAGCTTTGGCCATACTGCCCCTGCGGGCGCTGCTGGTATCCGCCCTGCTGCCCGTACTGGCCTTGCGGCCGCTGCTGGGTACCGGCCTGCTGTTGCCCATACTGGCCCTGCGGGCGCTGCTGGTATCCGCCCTGCTGCCCGTACTGGCCCTGCGGGCGCTGTTGGTAGCCGCCCTGTTGCCCGTACTGGCCCTGCGGACGCTGCTGGTAGCCGCCCTGCCCGTACTGGCCTTGCGGGCGCGGCGCGTTTTGCGCGGGCTGCTCAATGCGGCGCGCCTGATATCCGCCTGCGGCGGGCTTTTCGGCCGTCTCAGGCTTCGCTGCCGCGGGCTTCTCGGCGGGCGCGGCGGACTTTTCGGCGGGCGCGGCGGGTTTCTCAACGGGCGCGGCGGGCTTCTCGACCGCTTCCTGCGCAGGTGCCGCGGCCTCCGCCCTTACGGGCTCGGCGGGCTCCGCCTTTTCCGCGGACGCCGAAGCTTCGGCCTTCTTCGCAGGCTTTTTAGGCGCGGCTTTCTTTTCCGTCTCCGCCTTTTCCTCGGCCTTGACGGGCTTTTCCTCGGCCTTTTGGGGCGCCTGCTCCTCGTGGTCGGGCGCGCCTACGTGGAACGCGAGGTCGTTTTCGGAGGCGAGAAGCTCCATCAAGCGCTCCTTGCGCTCGCGCTCGACGCGCTCCTTGCGCTCGGCCTCCTCCTTTTCCTTGAGTTTACCCTCGGCGCGGCGCACGCTTTGAAGCGCGTCCGAAACCTCGCCCTGGGTTTTCTTTATACGCTCAAAAAGCTCCGCGGCCTGCGCCTCGAGCTCCTTTGCGAAATCGTTCACCTTGACCTTTGCCATTCAATCATTACCCCCGTGCATTTTTGCGTAGACCATCCGTGCAAAAGAAGCGTCCGTCACCGCCGCGATCATGCGGCCCGGCTTGCCGACCGCCTCTCCCATACCCTGCATGAGCACGCATGGGATCCCGGCCCTTTCGCAAAGCGCCCCGTATCTTTCCTTGGTATTTGCGGATGCGTTTTCATCGAGCACCACAAGCTTTGCTTTCCCTTTTTTTACGGCGTTCTCACAGGCGAAATCCCCCGCGAGAAGGTTTCCGGAGCGCATGGCGAAACCAAGCGCGCCTCTGAGCCTTTCATCCGTCCGCAAGCGCGACCTCCTCTTTGAGGCGCTCGAACACGGCTTCCTCCACCGGGTGTTCGAGCGCGCGCTCGAGCGCGCGAATTTTCTTTGCCTTTTCGAGGCATTCGCTCGCCTTGCAGATGTACGCGCCCCGTCCGGGCGCGCGGCCCGTACGATCGGCCTTTATCTCGCCCTCCGGCGTGCGCACAATCCGCATCAGCTCTTTTTTCGGACGCATCTGCCTGCATCCGACGCACATGCGAAGCGGAACCTTTTTTTGCGTCATAGGCGGCTCCTCAGCTTATTCCTCGCCGTTTTCGGGTTCGGCCCCGGTGTCTTCCCGGTCGTACAGCTCGACCTCCTGCTCGGCCTGAGACTGGCTCTTTATGTCGATCTTCCAGCCGGTGAGCTTGGCGGCGAGGCGCACATTTTGCCCCTCCTTGCCGATGGCGAGCGAAAGCTGGTTATCCGGCACGATTACCTTGGCCGCCTTTTCCTCTTCGTTGATATATACCATAAGGACGCGCGCCGGGCTCAGCGCCTTGGCGATGTACACGGCGGAATCGCTGTCCCACTCGATGATGTCGATTTTTTCGTTGTGCAGCTCGCTCACGATGCGCTCCACGCGTATGCCCTTTTGGCCCACGCATGCGCCCACGGCGTCCACCTGCGAATCGTTGGAGTGCACGGCCACCTTGGTACGGAAGCCCGCCTCGCGCGCGATGGATTTGATCTGCACGACGCCGGTTTGAATTTCCGGCACCTCCAGCTCGAACAGGCGCTTCACAAGCCCCGGGTGCGTGCGCGAAACAAGCACCTGCGGGCCTTTGTTGGTTTTCCTGACCTCGAGCACATATACCTTGATGCGGTCGCTCGTATTGTATTCCTCGCCCGGTATGGTCTCGTTTGCGGCGAGAAGCCCGTCGGTGCGGCCGAGCTCCACGTACACGCCGTTTTTCTCGGCGCGCTGCACGATGGCCGTCAGCACCTCGTTTTCCTTTTCCACGAACTCGTCGAAGATCACGCCGCGCTCGGCTTCGCGTATGCGCTGCACGACCACCTGCTTGGCGGTCTGCGCCGCGATGCGGCCGAAGCTTTTGGGGCTTATTTCCTCCTCGAGCACGTCGCCGACCTCGTAGAGGTGGTTGATGGCGCGCGCCTTTTCGAGCGCGATCTCTACATGCGGGTTTTCAACTTCGTCCACGACCGTTTTGGACGCGAAGATCTGCACCTCGCCCGTTTCCCGATCGACCACCGCGCGCACGTTGCCCGACGACCCGGAGTTGCGCTTGTAGGCCGCGATGAGCGCGGATTCGAACGCGTCGATGAGCACGTCCTTGCTGATCTTCCTGTCCTTTTCTATGGCGTTGAGCGCCTCGATGAATTCGGAATTCATGCTGTTCTCTCCCTTGCTGGCAAAAAATAAATGCTTATCATTTCCTAAAAATCAAGATGCGGCTTGACGCTTGAAGCGTCCTTGCGCTTTATTTTAAGCTCCGCACCCGCCTTGAGCTTGAGCGTGAAGCTCTCCTCGTCGAAGCTTAAGAGCGTGCCCGTATACTCCTTTTTCTTGTCGATGGGCGCGTAAAGCCGCACGTCGAGCGCCTTCCCCACGTTTCGCGCAAAATCCTTATCCTTTTTAAGGGGTCTATCTAGCCCTATGGAAGAAACGCTTAAATAATACGCCTGTTCGATGGGATCCGCCTCGTCTAAGATGGGTTCCACGGCCCGGCTCACCTTTTCGCAATCGCCGAGCGTGATGGGGTTTTCCCCGTCGAGATACAGCGTGAGCACCCAATTCCCCTGCTCTTTTTTAAACTCCACCTCATCGAGCTCATAGCCCAAGGAGGCGACGAGGGGGCGCACAAGCGCGTCAATGGTCTCGACTGTTCGCAAAAAAAGCCTCCTGAAGTTTCCTAAAGCTCCTACTCAAAACGAAAGAGTGGGATTACGCCCACTCTTTGCTGTAAAACACCGGCAATCAGCCGCCAACGCAGAGATTATACCATAGTTGTTCGAAAAAAAGCAAGCATTATGTTTAGAGCGTTTGGTTAAATTAGATTCTCCAGCAAACGGCATCGTCATTCCGCCTATATTCGATAACGCCGACGAAATGCCCTTGAACCGGCTCGCCCCGATACGCACAGTTCAACTCCTTTTCCGGGACTTCCACATCCTCAAGCCACAGCCTCAACTGCCGCGCCTCCAACCGCATGACGGCTCCTCAAACGCCGGCAAAATTGCTTCGCGTCACTTACTTGCGACGATCGTAAATTCTCCGGGAAGCTTCTTATCGTCGAAATTAGGATGCTCGATAAATTCCCTAATCGTGAATCCCGCGCGGGCCACGGCACTGACGATCTCGCCGATCGTATAATATCGCAAGGAGCATTTGGGGAATAGCTTCTGCTCCTCCGGGCTAAAAAAGCGCTGGTAGGCAACATCCCCGCTGTGTATTTGTGAGTCGAAATAGTCGCCGCCCGTCATTTGGTATACGCTCATCATCGGCGAGCCCGACGGATTGACCTTGCGAAACGGATGAAAATCGCTGAGGATCAGCTGGCCGCCTCGCTTCGTAATTACATGCAGAGCCATCGTGAACGCATCCAAATCGGAGAAATAGTGCAGGACGCCGCCTTCGGCATATACAATGTCGAACGAATCCCCAAACCGTGCGGGATCGATCTCGCAAAAGTCGCCTACGACATACCGGATGGCTACGCCCGCTTCCTTCGCAAGCTCCAACGCATATCGCCTGTTTTCCTCCGAGATATCAAACACGGTCACATCCGCGCCGAGCAGGGCCAACGGCACGGCGATCCTTCCGTTTGAGCCGCAGGGGTTGGCTATTTTCAAGCCGCTTATATTTTCAAAATATTTTTGATGGTAGCGCAAACGAGCTTTTGGATCCTTTTTCAGGTAAGCGGCTTTCTCGCTCGGGCTCGCCTGTTGATTCCAAAATTCATACGCCCGGTATTCCCATGCGGCTTTATTTATTTGGGCCCGTTCCCGCATCGCGTAACCTCCCGATATAAAATCAAATCTCCGCCGAAAACAGCTCCCGGGCCGAAAGCGCGCCATTCGCCTCGAACAGCCGCCGGTAATGCGCGGCGTATTTCTCCTGCGCGCGAAAAAGGTGACCTTTGCCTAAAGCACAGTTCAAATAGAATTCCGCGAGGCCCTCGGTGCGCGCCCACGCCCCTATGCTTTGGAAAGCCTCCGTGCCTGTAAGCGCCCGTTTTAAAAGGAAAATGATGTATTCGTGGGCGATGAAGTAAAACGCATCCTCGAAGGAGCGGTCGATGCCGAACACATCCTGATCGTCGGCGATATCGACGCCCTCCGCGCCGGACGCGATGGCGTTGCAAAACGTCGCGCAGAAAGCATCCGTTCCTAAGTCCTGTCCCACAAGGCGTTCGGCCTTTTCCGTGAAGCCGCTCTTTTCAAACAGCCGCCCTATTTCCGCCGCGTAGGGCGCAAGCTCCCTTTGCGCGCCTTCCCATACGCGATTCACATAGACCCCGTAATTGCGAAGCATGACCCGCGACAGCTCGACAACGGCCTCGCGGTGCTCCGCGTAACGTTCGGACAGCCCGAAGGGAAAAATCTCCGGCCGCGCCGCGCGCCCTTGAAAAATACCGCAAAGCTCCGCATAGTAGGCGTCCGCGCATTGCTCACCACGCGCGGGGATGGCGACCATGGGCCAATAGAGCACGCCGTTATGCTCGCCGCCCGCCACGGTGATAAGGCTTTCGCGTGCCTTGAGCACGCTTAGATCGGCCGCGTCGTGCAAAGCACGGTGCTTTTCGCCGTAGGCGTTGTCGTAGCCGCATTTGGCCACAGAAAGCATGTGATAAACGTAGTTCGTTTCCCTGTTTATTCGCGTCTTGATACGGTTCATACGCCGCTCCCTCAAAACAGGCTCAACTGGTTCGTTTCCGGCAAATCCTTCAAGCAGCCCACCTCGCATAGCGTCTTTACGACGGCGCTGTTGGCGCGCGTGCGCATGCGGAACTCCTCGATCGAGGCGTAAGCCTGGCCGTTTTGCGCGTTGGCGATGGATTCCGCCGCGTTTTCGCCCACGCCCGCCACGGCGAGGAAGGGCGGGCGGAGCGCGCCGTTTTCGATTTTAAATTCCTTGGCGGCGGATTTGTACATGTCCACGCCGAGCAGCTCGATACCCCTTAGGTTCATCTCGTACACCACCTCGAGGATGGTGATGAGATCCTGCTGCTTTTGCTCGAGGTCGCTTTCGTTTTTCCGCATGTCCTTGATGCGCTTTAACACCGCCTCCGCGCCGCCCGAGGCGTAGGCGATATCGAATGCGTCCGCGCGCACGGTGAAATAGGTGGCGTAAAACTCGAGCGGGTAATACACCTTGAAGTACGCCACGCGCAGCGACATCATAACGTACGCGGCAGCGTGCGCGCGCGGGAACAGGTATTTGATCTTCTTGCAGGAGCCGATGAACCAATCCGGCACGGAAATGTTCCGCATGGCGCTTTCCATCTCCTCGGAAAGCCCGTTGCCCTTGCGTACGCTCTCCATGATCTTGAACGAGGTGGAGGGGTCGAGCCCGGAGCGTATGAGGTAGGTCATGATGTCGTCGCGCGTGCAGATAACCTGCGAAAGCGTGCCGACGCCCTGCTCCACAAGCTCCTGCGCGTTGCCGAGCCACACGTTGGTGCCGTGGGAAAGGCCCGATATTCGCACAAGCTCCTCCATGGTGGTGGGGCGCGTCATCATCAGTATTTTTTCGCGCACGAACACCGTGCCGAACTCCGGCACGGCGAGGCTTCCCACATCCAATTTGAGTTCGGAAAGGGAAACGCCCAGGGGCTCGTCCGAGGAAAAAAGACGCATCACGTTTGGATCGTCGAGCGGTATGGTCTTGGGGTCGATGCCCGTAAGGTCCTGCAGCATCCTTAAAGCCGTGGGGTCGTCGTGCCCGAGGATATCGAGCTTTACGAGCTTATCGTCCATGGCATGAAAATCGAAATGCGTGGTGATGATGTTTTTTTCTTTGTTGTCCGCCGGGTATTGGATGGGCGTGAACTCCATGATATCGCGCTCCTCGGGCACGATCACGATGCCGCCGGGGTGCTGGCCCGTGGTGCGCTTCACGCCCGTACAGCCCTTCACCAAGCGGTCGATCTCCTCGCGCGAGGCGACGAGCTTGTTCTCGTCGCAGTAGCTTTTCACATAGCCGTACACGGTCTTATCCTGCAAACCGGAAATGGTGCCCGCGCGGAACGCGTGCCCCGCGCCGAACATCACCTCGGTAAACTTATGCGCGACGGGCTGGTATTCGCCCGAAAAGTTGAGGTCGATATCGGGCGTTTTATCGCCCTTAAAGCCCAAAAACACCTCGAAGGGGATGTCGTAGCCAAGCTTTTGGTATGGCGTGCCGCATTCGGGGCAGCTTTTGTCGGGCATGTCTACGCCGCAGGCGTATTTGTCGCGATCCACGTCGAACTCGCTGTGGCGGCAGTTGGGGCATACGTAGTGCGGCCCGAGGGGGTTCACCTCGGTGATGCCCGCCATGGTCGCCACGAACGACGAGCCGACCGAGCCGCGCGAGCCCACGAGGTAGCCGTCCTCCAGCGACTTCCGCACGAGCCTTTGCGCCATAAGGTACAGCGACGCGTAGCCGTTGCCGATGATGGATTTCAATTCCTTATCGAGCCTTTTTTGCACGGCTGCGGGCAGCGTATCGCCGTAGACCTCGTGCGCGCGCTTCATCGCCATGCTTTCAAGCTCGTCGTTCGCGCCAGGGAACGTGGGCGCATAGGTGCGCTTTTCATCCAAAAAGGGCTTCATGCGCTCGCAGCTTTCCGCGATGGCGTTGGGGTTATTCACCACCACCTCGAGCGCTCTTTCCTCGCCTAAGTAGGAGAACTCCTCGAGCATCTCCTCCGTGGTCTTAAAGTAGAGCGGCGCCTGCTGCTCGGCATCCTTAAAATCGCGCGCATGCATGATGATGGCGCGGAATATGGCGTCCTGCGGGTCGAGAAAATGCACGTCGCCCGTGGCGACCACGGGCTTTTCGAGCTTATCGCCGAGCGCGAGGATGCGGCGGTTAAGGTCACGAAGCCCCTCCACGTCCTTCACTTTGCCGTCGCGCAGCAAGAATTCATTATTGCCCACGGGCTGAATCTCGAGATAATCGTAAAACGACGCGACCGCTTCGAGGCCCGCCTCGTCCTTTTCATCGAGCACGGCGCGAAACACCTCGCCCGCCTCGCATGCGGAGCCGACGATGATCCCCCCGCGGTGCAGGTTTAAAAGGCTCCTCGGTATCTGCGGCACCTTTTTGAGGTGCTCGAGGTGCGCGTAGGAAACGAGCCTGTAAAGGTTCATCAACCCCTCGTGGTTTTTGGCGAGCAAAATGATATGGTAACTCGAGCGCTGCCCCTTCACGTGCGCGGGCGGGTCGCAATCGCACAGGGGAAGGCTATTTACCCCTTTTTCCTCGAGCTTTTTTATAAGCGCGTTCGAAACGCGGCACAATGCCTCCGCGCTCTCGGACGCGCTTCTTTGCGCCTCGGGAGCGCATTCCTCGCCGAGCGCCTTCGCGGCGGAGGAATGCGTGACATCCCCGTTCTCGCGGTGTAGGTAATGCGCCGTAAGCCCCATATCCACGTACAGCTTATCGAACTTCACGCCGTGGTCGTCCGCGTAGGAGCACAATAGCTTAAGCTTATCGCCGTCGAACAGCACCTTCGTGCGGCCGCCGCAAAATGCCGCGAGCGCACTTAGCGCGTCCTTGAGCGAGCCCGCCTCGGAAAGCTGCGCCTGCGTCACGCCGGCGCGCGCAAGGAGCTTTTGCTCCACGGGCACGGCTGGGTCGGCAAAAAGGCGGAGTTTTTCCTTCGCCCCTTCCTTATTGAAGCGCACGGCGGCGATTTCGAACACGTGCGCGCGGCTCACGCCCCGCGCGGCGAGGCAGGAGATCGCCACATATTCTTTCGCAAAGGGTATCAGCGTGCAATCGGGCACGAGGTAACCCTCGAGGCCGAGCACGACCTTGACGTCCTTGCCGCTTTTTTTAAGCTTTTCCGCAGCCGATACCGCGGCGGGGAACGCCTGCACCACGCCGTGGTCGGTGATGGCCACGGCTTTATGCCCAAAACGCGCGGCGGTGTTCACGGCATCCTCGGGCTTTACAAGCCCGTCCATAGAAGACATCTGCGTATGCAGATGGAGTTCCACGCGCTTTTCCTTGGAACCGTCCTCGCGGCGCGGCTTTTTGACGCGTGCCAAGGCGTCCGGAAACACGCACATGCGGCCCAAAAACTGATCGAGGCGGTACGGCCCGTGCACCACGAGGTAATCGCCGTCCTTTTGCACGGCTTCGATCTGCGAAAAAAGCTTTTCCTGCCCCTGCTTGAAAAAGAGCTTTACGAGCGTGGTGCCCGTAAGATCGGTGACGGCGGCGTTGATGATGCCCCCCCCCGTTTTGGTGGGGCGAAGCTCGAGGCTTATGATCTCGCCCTGCAAGGTGACGGTGCCCGCCGTTTCGTCGAGCTCGGACTGCTTCATGATTTTATCCATACGGATGGGGTTGCCCAAAATGCCGCTCGAACGTGCGCCGGTTTTCTTTTTGGGGTCAGACGCGGACGCTTTTTTCGTTTCCTCGCGGATAATTTCCTCGGCGCTCGCGCTTTGCGGCGGCGCAAGCTCCGTATCGCCCACCACGCGAAATACGGGCGAAAGGCCGTATTTGTCCTCGAGATGCGCGCAAAACGCCTTGATCTCGGGCTCCGTGCAGAACTTGCCCGCGAGGATCGCCGGGATACGCACGAGGAAAGCTTCGCCGTTGTACTCCCAGCGCGAGCCTGTGAGCGCCGGGCGCACGAAGGGATCGAAATCGCACCAGTCTTTCATGTAGCGCTCGGCCATCAGCTCCGGGCTTTCTAAAATACCGTTTGAAGCCTGCGGCAGTTCGAAGCGAAGCTCCACCGCGCAATCGCCCATGAGCCTCTCCACCCCCGCGCGTATGCTTTCGCGCGCGGCGGGCGCGAGCGGCCTTTTCAGGCGCACGGCGGCCTCCAGCCTTTTTTCTTTTTTATGCAGCCGTATATCCGCAAGCTCGGCGCCGTCGGCGCCGTTTTGCATGAAAAGCTCCTCTATGCGTTGATCCATTTTCAGTTCAACATGTCCTTTGCGGCCTGTAAGAATTGCTCCGTGACCTCGTTTAAGGGGCCGGAAAACTCGCGCTCGCCGTGCTTGAACACCACGGCGTTGCTCTCGCCGAACGCGATGCCGATATCGGCCTCCTTCGCCTCGCCCGGACCGTTCACGGCGCAGCCCATGATCGCCACCTTGAGGTAGCCCTTATCCTTCGGGAGCTCCGCTTCCACGCGCTTTACGAATTTTTCCAAATCCACGCCGCAACGGCCGCAGGTGGGGCAGCTTATGATTTCGATGCCGTCCTTTCGAAGCCCCACCGCGCGCAAAATAAGCGCGGCGGTCTTGGCCTCTAGCGCGGGGTCGCCCGTGAGGGAAACGCGCAGCGTGTCGCCGATGCCCTCTAAAAGCAGGCTGCCGATGCCGATGGAGCTTTTGACGAGCGCCGCGGCGCCTAAGCCGGCCTCCGTTACGCCGAGGTGGAGCGGATAATCGCAGCGCATGTCCGCCATGCGGTAGGCGGCCGCGGTATCGGGCACGTTGGACGCCTTGATGGAAATGACCGTATCGTAAAAGCCCTCGCGCTCGAGGATGGCCACATGCTTAAGGGCGCTTTCCACCATGGCCTCGGGCGTGGGGCCGCCGAAGCGCTCGAGCATGCTTTTTTCGACCGAGCCGGCGTTGACGCCCACGCGGATGGGCACGCGGCAATCCCTGGCGCAGGCCACGAGCTCGCGCACGTTGGCGGCGTTGCCGATATTGCCGGGGTTGAAGCGTATTTTATGCACGCCTTTTTTCATGGCGCCTATGGCGAGCCTGTGATCGAAATGGATATCCGCCACGAGCGGTATGGAGATGCGCTCCAAAATGGCGGGGATGGCGTTCACGCAGTCCTCGTTATACACGGAGGCGCGCACGATCTCGCAGCCCGCGCGCTCGAGGCGCTTGATCTGCTCGACGGTCGCCGCAACGTCCGCGGTATCCGTATTGGTCATGGACTGTATGGTGACGGGCGAGCCGCCGCCCATCTGCACGCCGCCCACCGTAACGGAGCGCTTGATTTTTCTGAGCATGTTTTTACCCCCGTCGTCCCCGAATTTATGCGGCTCAGCCGCCGACCAGACCCATCACGTCTTTCACGACCAGGTACACCATGAGCGCCATCAAAAGCACGAAGCCGATGAAGTGCACCACGCCTTCCTTCTGCGGCGCGATAGGCTTGCCGCGTACCGCCTCCAACCCCATAAAAACGAGCCGCCCGCCGTCGAGCGCCGGGAAGGGCAAAATGTTGAGGAAGCCCAAGTTGACGCTTATGAGCACCGCAAGCTGCAGCACCGTTTCAAACCCGAGGCGCACCGCCTGCGCGATGATGTTGATGGTGCCGACCGGCCCCGCCACGTCGCCCGATTGCACGGTGCCGCGGAATACGGAGCCTAAAAATTTCACCATTTCCCCTAAGAGCGCCCACACGTAGCCGAACGAGCGTCCGCACGCCTCGAAAAAGCCGAAGCGGATGCGCGCGTAATCGAACTGTATGCCGAGCATGTTGCGGCCTTCGGCCTCGCTGAAAAAATCATGCACGGTCACGGTGACGCGCTCGCCGTTTCGAAGCACCGTGATATCGCTTTGCTCGCTGTCGGCCGCGCGGATGAAATCGACCGTTTGCGCGTAATAGGTGATCTCGTGCCCGTCTACGTTCATAAGGATGTCGCCGGGCAGAAGCCCCGCCTGCTCCGCGGGGGAGTTTTCGTAGGAATATGAGGTGATCTGGAGCGCGTAATCGCCGTACCCGAGAAGCGCGATAAGCGCGAAAAGGAGCGCGAAAAGGAGGTTCATCACCGGCCCCGCAAGCACCACCAAAAAGCGCTTCCACAGCTTTTGCACGCCGAAAGGAACGGTTACCGCGGCATCCGCCGGAATTTCCTCATCCTCGCCGTAAAAGCGGCACATACCGCCGATGGGGAACGCGCGAAGCGAATAGTCGATGCCCTTTTTTTTGACCTTGAACACGACCGGGCCCATGCCCACGGCAAATTCCACGATGCCGAAGCCCAAAAGCCTGCCCGCGCCGTAATGCCCGAGCTCATGGATGACCACGAAAAAGCTCAGGATCAGAAGCGCTAAAAGAATGGAAACGAAAGTGCTCATCGAGCCGAATGTACCTCCTTACTCCGAAAAAACGCATGGATGGACGATCCTAAGTGAACGTCCGCGATAGCGTGCCCGCGATGCGCCTTGCCTCCGCGTCCGCAAAAAGCACGTCGTCGAGCGACGTTACCTTGGCGCGCGGCATGCGGGCCATAGTCTGTTCCACAAGCTCCGCGATGCCTAAAAAGCCGAGCTCGCCTCTTAAAAAGCGCGCCACCGCCACCTCGTTGCCGGCGTTGTACGCGATGGGCAGCACATTGCCCTCCTTAAGCGCCCCGTAGGCGAGGGGGATGGCGGGAAACGCCTCCGTATCCGGCAGCTCAAAATGCAGCGCGCCCAATTCCTCGAGCCTGAGCGCCCCATAGCCCTCCTTTGCGCGGTTTGGATAGGAGAGCGCGTACAAAATGGCGAGGCGCATATCCGGGCGGCTCAGCTGCGCGATGTTCGCGCCGTCTGAGAACTCGACCATGGAGTGCACCACGGATTCCGGGTGCACGAGCACGGCTATTTTTTCGGCGGGCAAATCGAAAAGATAGCTCGCCTCCATCACCTCGAGGCCCTTGTTGAACAAGGTCGCGCTGTCCACGGTGATCTTTTGGCCCATGCTCCACGTGGGGTGCTTCGCGGCCTGTTCGGGCGTAACGCCTTTCAGCGCCTCGCGGGTATACCCGCGGAACGGGCCGCCCGAGGCGGTCAATACAAGGCGCCGCACCGAACGCTTCTTCCCGGCCAAAAGGCATTGGAACAAAGCGGACTGCTCGCTGTCTACCGGCAGTATTTTCCCTTTGCCGCGCTTTAACACATCTTTTAAGGCCGTGTGTGCGCATACGACGCTTTCCTTGTTGGCGAGCGCTACGTCCTTGCCCGCGTTTAACGCCGCGAACAGCGGGCGCGTGCCCGCAAAGCCCGCCACGCCGTTGACGACGATATCGGCCTCGCTATACGCCGCGCAAATCTCCGCCGCGTCCGCTCCCGCGACGAGCTTCACGCCCGCGGGGAGTTTGTTTTTCAGCTCTTTCGCCGCGCCTTCGTCGCTTATGCCTACGAGGAAGGGCGTAAACTCCCGCGCCTGCTCCAAAAGCGCCGCGGCGTTTTTTTGTGCGCAAAGCGCCGTAAGCTTAAATTCCGGGTGCACGCGGAGCACGTCGAGCGTTTGCTTGCCGATGGAGCCGGTGCTGCCTACTACACTTACGCGTTTTACCATGCTCGTATTCCGCAGATCAACGAAAAGTAAACGTACGCGATGGGCGCGCACATCAAAACGCTGTCGAGCCTATCGAGCGCGCCGCCGTGGCCGGGAAACAGCTTCCCAAAATCTTTGAGCTGCGCCCAGCGCTTCACCGCGGAGGCGAAAAGGTCGCCCACCTGCCCCGCCGCGCCCATCAAAAGCCCCAGAATGAGCAGATGACGGAGCGGGAAAACACCCGAAAACAGCATTTGCACATAATAGGTGGCGAGGCCCCCGAGCACGCCGCCCAAAAGCCCGCCGAGGCTGCCCGCCACGGTCTTGTTGGGGCTAAGGTGCGGGCAAAGCTTCTTTTTGCCGAAAAACGTGCCCGTGAAATAGGCGAACGTATCCCCGAGAAGCGGCCCCGCGAACATCAAAAACATGGCCGTGCGGGAAAACGCGTAGTCGGGATTCGCCACGTTTTCTATCAGTATAGCATAAAGCGCAAGCGGATACACGAAAACGGCAAGTGAAAAAACCGTGTCCGCGGTGTTGCGTTTTTTGTTGAACACCCGCTCGCAGAACACCGAAAATACCGCGAGAAAAAACAAAGCCGCCTCCCCCGGCGCGCCCAAATAAACGCGCGCGGGATAATAGAGCGCGGCAAACGCGTAAGCGCCCCACAAAAAGACCGAAGCGGCTTTCTCCCGGTACACGGTGCCCATCTCGTACACGCTCAGAAGCGTGAACAGCGTGAACGCGGCGCCCTGCACAACGCCTCCGAAATAGAGCACCGCGAAAAACACGCCCGCAAGGAGCAGCCCCACGCCGATCTTCTTCCCCATAGTTCCCCTCACTTTACGGTGCCGTAGCGCCTGTCGCGGAGCTGGTACTCCTTGAGCGCCTCGATGTATTTTTTCTCGGAAAAATCCGGCCAGTAGGTATCCGTAAAATAAAGCTCGGCGTACGCCGCCTGCAGCAGCATGAAGTTGCTGAGACGCTTTTCGCCGCCCGTGCGTATCACGAGATCGAGCTCGGGCAGTCCGTACGTATACAGGCGGTCGAAAAGCGCCGCCTCGTCGATCTCTTTAGGGCGAAGCTCGCCCCTTAAGGCGCTTTCGCAAAGGCTTTGCGCCGCGCGCACAAGCTCCGCGCGGCTGCCGTAGTTGAGCGCGATGTTGAGCTTTAAACCCGTGTTCTCCCGCGTTTTTACATGCGCGCGCGTCACGGCCTCGCGCACGGCGGAGGGAAACGCGGAGATATCGCCCAAAATGCGGATGCAAACGCCGTTTTTATGAAGCTCGTCGAGCTCGCGGGTGAAATACTCCACCAGGAGGTCGAAAAGGGCGCTGACCTCCTCCTCCGGACGCGACCAGTTTTCTGTGGAAAACGCGTAGAGAGAAAGCGCCTCGATATTAAGATCGGACGTAAGCCTTATGGTGCCGCGCAATTTATCCATTGCCGCGCGGTGCCCCAAGGTGCGCGGCAGCATGCGCTGCTTGGCCCAGCGGCCGTTGCCGTCCATGATGATGCCCACATGTTTGGGGAGCATAGGAGTCAACCCCAGCGAAGCAAGCTCTTTTTGCGTGTATTTTGCCATAATTCTTCCCCTGTTGAATGTAAAGGGGACGGCGGGAAAGCACCCGTCATCCCCCGTATGTACAGTCGGTCTTAAAAACCGCATACACAAGCTCTATCTCGCCGCTTTTAAGGCTTTTCTGGCGCACCACGCGCGCCTCGTTGCCGTCGACACCCTTACGGCTGCGCGTTTCTACGCTTATTACCGCATAGCCCGCTTCGCGAAGCATATGCTCGGCCTCCGCAAGCGGAAGCCCCAAAACGGAGATCATACGCCGCCGCACGGGGAAAGCCGCCGCCGCGGCGCGCCCGCGCTCAAAACCGGCGTCATACCTCCATGATCTCCTTTTCCTTTTCGGCCATGATCACGTCGATATCCTTGATCATGCCGTCGGTAAGCTTCTGCATCTGCTCCTCGAGCTGCTTTTGATCGTCCTCGGTGATTTCGCTGTCCTTCCGCTGCTTTTTCACCGTTTCCATGGCGTCGCGCCTAATGGCGCGGATGGCCACCTTGGATTCCTCGGCCTTTTTGCGCACGGTTTTCACGAGATCCTTGCGGCGCTCCTCGGTGAGTTCCGGGAACACGAGGCGGATGAGCTTGCCGTCGTTTGAGGGGTTGATGCCGAGTTCGGATTTCTGGATCGCCTTTTCGATGGCGGAAAGCGCGGTGGGATCGTAGGGGGCGATCACGAGAAGCCTCGGCTCCGGCGAGGAGATGTTGCACATTTGGGGGATAGGCGTATGCGTTCCGTAATATTCCGCCGTGATGCGCTCGAGAAGCTGCGCGTTGGCGCGCCCCGCGCGAAGTCCGCTTAAGTCGCGCTTGAACACAGCGATGGTTTTGTTCATTTTATCCTTTGCCGTTTCGATGGCATCCATACTGTCGCCTCCTAGTCTGCAATATCCTTCCTTATTCTAATTGATTTTGCCATAATATACAAGCCCTTGGGGCGCGCCAAAGACGCGGCCCCGCAAAGCCCCGCTTTATTCCTTCAGCTTCGAGGGCTTCTCGCCCGTGGAAACGACGCGGCAAGAAACCACCTTGCAGCCCCGCTTTTCAACGAGCGCCTTCGTCCCTTCCTCGTCCGCGAGCGGGTCGCTCCCGCCCTCGCAGAAAAAGAGTTCGACCTCCTTGCCCGCGGGCAAAAGCTCGACGATGGAATTGAATGCGGGCGCCGGGTACGCCGCCCACACCGGGCAGCCGATCACAATGCGGTCGAACCCCGCAAGCTCCGCCCCGAGCGGCTTGATCTTTACGGCTTTGCGGTGCATCGCCTGCAGGCCGCCGGGTATAAACGAGCCGATCAGGCTCCTTTTTCGCGCCTCAAACACGCGGTAGGAAACCGCGCCAAGCTCGCGCGCCATGCGCTCCGCCTCTTTTTTCGTAGCCCCGCCGAAGGTGTAGTAAAGGATCGCGGTTTTCATACGCGGCCTCTCTTTCTGTCAATCGAGCAAGCGTTGTTCTTTCGCCGCGCGGCACTAGCTCTCGATCAGCGTGCCCACGTTTTCCCCGCGCACCGCGCGAAGGATGGCGCCATCCTCCTTCATGGAAAACACGAGGATGGGTATTCTCTGCTCCATGCAGAGCGTAACGGCGGTAAGATCGGTGGCGCGAAGCCCCTGCTCCACCACCTCCTTGCAGGTGAGCCGCTCATAGCGCACGGCGGCCGGATCGAGGTTCGGGTCGCTCGAATACACGCCGTTTACATTTTTTGCCAAGAGGAGCGCGTCCGCCTTGATCTCCGCCGCTTTGAGCGCGGCGGCCGTGTCCGTGGAGAAAAACGGCAGCCCGCTCCCCGCCGCGAAGATGAGCACCTTTTTTTGCGCGAGCGCCGCAAGCGCGCCGCGCGAGGTGTAGTTTTCGCAAAAGCGCGGCACCTCCACCGACGACAGCACGACCGAGGGCACATCGAGCTTTTCGAGTGCGTCCTGCAGCGCGAGCGAGTTGATGATGGTGGCGAGCATGCCGATGTGGTCGGCGCGGTTACGATCCATCTCCCCCGCGCTCCTGCCGCGCCAGATGTTGCCGCCGCCCACGGTAACGCCGATCTCCACGCCGTTTTCCCATAGGAGCCTGAGCTGGCGCGCGATTTTACCCACCGCCGAAAAATCGAGCGCGTCCCCCTTGCCGGCGAGCACCTCGCCGGAGAGCTTTAAGGAGATGCGCTTATAACGAATACCATCCATAGAACCGTCCCCCAAATCCATTTTTTGGTAACGAAAAAGGAACACCCAAAGGGTGTTCCTTTCAAGAATTACTTGGTTGCCTGGCTCATGACTTCCTCGGCAAAATTATCCTTGCGCTTTTCGAGGCCCTCGCCCATTTCGTAGCGCACGAACCTGCGCACGCTGATCTTCTCGCCGATCTTGGCGGAAGCGGCGTTGACGAGCTGACCCACGGTCTGATCGGGGTCCTTCACGAAGGGCTGCTCGAGGAGGCAGACCTCTTTATAGTACTTTTCGATGCGGCCCTCCACCATCTTGTCGATGATGTTCATGGGCTTGGGCTTAGGCTCGTTGAGCGCCTGCGCGCGGAGAATTTCCTTTTCCTTTTCGATCTCGGCCTGATCCACTTCCTCCTTGTGGACGTAGGTGGGTTTCGCGGCCGCGATCTGCATGGCGATATCGTGCACGAGGGTTTTGAATGCGTCGGTCTTGGCCACGAAGTCGGTCTCGCAGTTGACCTCTACGAGCACGCCGATTCTGCCGCCCATATGGACGTACGAATCCACGATGCCCTCGGCGGCGATGCGGGAAGCCTTCTTGGCGCTGGCTGCCAGGCTCTTCTCGCGCAGATAGTCGGCGGCCTTCTCCATATTGCCATCGCACTCGGTAAGCGCCTTTTTGCAATCCATCATGCCCGCGCCGGTCGTTTCGCGCAGGGTCATTACGTCTTTTGCGGTAAACATTATGCTAAACCTCCCAAAGGATTAAAAATCGTCGTCCGCGGCGGCGCTTTCCTCTGCGGCCGCCTCCATCTGCTCGCCCTGCCTGCCTTCAAGCACCGCGTCGGCGATCTTGGAGGCGATGAGCTTGACCGCGCGGATGGCGTCGTCGTTGCCCGGGATGGGGTAATCGATCTCGTCGGGATCGCAGTTGGTATCGACGATGGCAACCACGGGGATGCCCAGTGTGCGGGCTTCCATGATGGCGATGTGCTCCTTACGCGGATCCACCACGAACATGGCGCCGGGGAGGCGCTTCATATCCTTGATGCCGCCGAGGTTCTTCTCAAGCTTTTCGCTCTCGGCCTTGAGCTTGATGACCTCCTTCTTGGGGAGCAGCGCGAAGTCGCCGTCGGCTTCCATCTTTTCGATTTTGCGCAGGCGCGACACGCGGGACTGCATGGTTTTGAAGTTGGTAAGCATGCCGCCCAGCCAGCGCTGGTTCACGAAATACATTTCGCAGCGGCGCGCTTCCTGCTCGATGCTCTCCTGCGCCTGCTTCTTGGTGCCCACGAACAGCACCGAATCGCCCCGCATGGAGACGTCGCGGATGAAGTAATAGGCCTCCTCCGCCTTTTTCACGGTCTTTTGCAGGTCGATGATGTAGATGCCGTTGCGCTCGGTGAAGATGTACTCCTTCATTTTGGGGTTCCAGCGGCGGGTCTGATGCCCGAAGTGCACGCCGGCCTCAAGGAGCTGTTTCATGGAAATTACGGACATAATTAAGGTTCCTCCTCGTTTTTATTTTCCTCCCCGCACATCGACTTCCGCGCGAACCTTCTTAGAAAAAGAAAGGCACGGCGCGCAGAATCCGCGCGGGTGCGTATTTGCGGCGTCCGTCCGCCGCACATATACCCGTGAGATTATAGCACAGCCATTTGGGCAAATGCAAGAAAAAACGTTCGCGCGGCCGCGTTTTTTAGAAACCGCCGCGGCCAAAATACCTTACGACTCGTCGTCCTCGTCTATTTCGTCCATCAGCGACAAAAATTCGTCGAACACCTCGTCGAGAAGCGCCTCGTTATCGATGGAAACGTAGGTATCCTCCCCGTTTTCGCTCACGACGCGCAATAGGACGATCTCCGCCTCGGCGTCGCTTTCCCCGTCCGCGTCCTCGGGCTCGAGCGCCACGTAGCGCTCGCCCTCGTACAAAAACGTGAGCACATGGGAAAAGCGCCCCTCGCTGCCGTTTTCGTCGAGCAGCACCACTTCGTCGTCATGCTTAGGATCGGCCATTTTTCTTTTCCTTTCTATAATCTATACGCTTTAAAGCTTGGGGCCGGACGCGAGATAGCCTTGCAGGATCACCACCGCGGCCAGCTTATCCACCACCTTGCGGCGCTTCTGCCAAGGCATTTCCGCCTCTATGAGCACCCGCTCGGCGGAAACGGTGGTGAGCCGCTCGTCATAAAACGCATGCTCGCCGGGCCAATCCTCGAGCACCGCAGCCGCAAACTCCTTTACGCGCTCCGCCTGAAAACCGTAGCTTCCATCCATGTTGCGGGGCATGCCGAACAAAAGCCGCACGGGCGCGTAGCCTTGTGCGAGCTTTCGGATGTAGGCGGCGTCCTTTGCGGTGTCGCCGGTGCGCGCGTAGGTTTCTAAGCCCTGCGCGGTAATGCCGAGCGCGTCGCTCACCGCGATGCCGATGCGCTTTTCGCCCACGTCGAGCGCGAGAATGCGTTGCATACTGCCTCCGTAAAATCGGGGCGCGCTGACGCGCGCCCCGCAAGGGTTCCTATAAGGATATTATTCGCCTTCGGGCGAATTGTGCTGCGCGTAAAAGCGCACGAGCTCCTCCAGGAGCTCGTCCCGCTCGAGCATGCGGATGCGGTAGCGGGCGTTGTTGTAGCTGGTGATGTAGGTGGGATCGCCGCTGATGAGGTAGCCGACGATCTGGTTCACAGGGTCGTAGCCCTTTTCCTTCATCGCGGAGTATACGCCCATAAGCACCTCGTTGGCGGTGCTTTTATCCCTCGGTATGGAAAACTGCATGGTTTCGTTGGTATCGTTCGGCATGGCGCTACTCCTTTCCGTGCGTCTTTTGGTTATAGTATACATGATTGCGCGCATTTTTCATAGGTGAGAGGCAAAAATTAACAATCGGGGCCATTATCGAAAATGCGTTGGGAGGAGAACTTAGCGCGAGCCTGCAAGGCGGGCGCCTGCGGCGGGAAACGCCGCAGGCGCCCGGCTGCGGTTCATGGTTTTTCCGGTTCAACGGCTGCGGCCGTTTGCGCGTTTCGTTACCCGAGCATGCGGCCAACGGCCCTTCGGGTGCACCTTGCGGCCCGCTTCGAATCGCGCATCATCCTGCGCGAAACGTCGGGGTACATGGACATGAGCGCCGCGGAGGCAATGGCGACCCCCGCCGCCATGCCGATCACGAGCGGTACGGCTTTCATAACGGTTTCTCCTTTCAGACATGCGTTTGTAGCTTAGTTTGTCCGGGAAGGAAAGGCGTTATGGATGGAATATGATGGATGGAGCGCGGCGGATACAGCCGCCCCCCAAGGGGAGGCCTATGCTTCCCCCGCCTTGCGCTTATGGTAATCGTCGATGGCGGCCTTTATGGCCTCCTCGGCGAGCACGGAGCAGTGTATCTTCACGGGGGGCAAGCCTTCGAGCGCCTCCACCACGGCGGTGTTGGTGAGCTTTAACGCCTCGTCCACGCTTTTGCCCTTGATAAGCTCGGTCGCCATGGAGCTCGTCGCCACAGCCGCGCCGCAGCCGAAGGTTTTAAAGCCTACGTCTTCGATGATGTTATCGTCGTTCACCTTGATGAACATCTGCATGATGTCGCCGCATTTGGCGTTCCCCACCATGCCGACGCCGTTGGCGTCCTCTATCTCCCCGACGTTGCGGGGATGCTCGAAATGATCCAGAACTTTTTCGGTATACATAGCGGTTCCTCCTTATTTTGTGGGATAGAGCGGCGACATGGCGCGAAGCCTTTCAACGACCTTAGGCAGTGTTTCAAGCACGTAGTCGATCTCCGCCTCGGTGGTCTCGTCGCCCAAGGATAGGCGCAGCGAGCCGTGCGCGATCTCGTGCGGCATGCCCATGGCGAGGAGCACATGCGAGGGATCGAGCGAGCCGGAGGTGCACGCGCTGCCGCTCGAGGCGGCGATGCCGTTGAGGTCTAAAAGCAGCAGGATCGATTCGCCCTCGATGTACCTGATGCTGAAATTGACGTTGTTGGGCAGGCGCTCCGTGGGGTGGCCGTTGAGCTTCACTTCGGAAATGCGCGCGGGGATGCCCTTCAGAAGCTTATCGCGCAGGAAGATCATGCGCGCGGCGGTATCGTCCATGTTGGCGGCGGCAAGCTCTATCGCCGCGCCCAAGCCCACGATGCCCGGCGTGTTTTCCGTGCCCGCGCGGCGGTTTTTCTCCTGCGCGCCGCCCACGAGCAGCGCGGGCAGCTTGAGGCCCTTTCGCATATACAGCGCGCCCACGCCCTTGGGGCCGTGAAACTTGTGCGCCGAAAGGGAGAGGAAGTCGATGTTCATCTGCTGCACGTCCACTCTCACGTGGCCCACGGCCTGCACCGCGTCGGTATGGAATAAAACGCCCTTTTCGCGGCATACCTTGCCGATCTCCGCGACGGGCATGATCGTACCCACCTCGTTGTTGGCAAACATGATGCTCACGAGGATGGTTTTATCGGTGATGGCGTCCGCGACCTGCTGCGCGCTGATGCGGCCGTACTCGTCCACGGGGAGGTAGGTGACCGTTGCGAGGCCGCTTTTTTCGAGCTGCTCGCAGGCGTAAAGCACCGCGTGGTGCTCGACGGCGGTGGTGATGATGTGGTTGCCCTTGCCTTTATAGCGCTGCACGGCGCCGAATAGCACCGTATTGTCGCTTTCGGTGCCGCCCGCCGTGAAGATGATCTCCTCCGGCTTGGCGTTGATGGCCTTCGCGACCTGCTCGCGCGCGCGGTCCACGCCGCTTTTCGCCTCCCGGCCGAAGGAATGGATGCTGGACGGGTTGCCGTAAAGCTCCGTCATATAGGGCATCATCTTTTCGAGCACCTTCGGGGAAAGCGCGGTCGTCGCCGCGTTATCAAGATAAACTCTCATGCTTTTCACACCGCCTCTTTTGAATAGTATAGTCGTCCGCCATGTCCTTAAGCGTGGTGCTGGACAAAACGTCGTTGATCCTGGATTGAAGCTTAAGCCAGAGCGGCCGCGCCGAGCAGCTGCACGCGTTGCCGCAATCCACCTTATCGGAGCTCACGCAGCCGATCAGGTCGGTAGAGCCCTCGAGCGCGCGCAAAATCTCCCCCACGCCGATGTTTTCAGGCGCCCGGGAAAGCGTATAGCCGCCCAGAGCGCCCCGCGCGGATACCACGAGGCCCGCCTTTTTGAGCGACGCGATGAGCTGCTCGAGGTACGCCTCGCTTATACCCTGCTGCGCGGCCAGAGACGAGGCGCTCACATTGCCGTTTCCGTATTCCACGGCAAGATCGACCATGGCCTTGATGCCGTAGCGCCCGCGCGTAGACAGCTTCATGTTTGCACGCCTCCAATCCCCACCAAACCGCTTGGATTTATTCCATTGCAACTTTACCACAACCCGAAAAAGCTGTCAATAATCCCAAGTGATTTA
>JAJFTZ010000046.1 GCA_021372675.1 Eubacteriales bacterium | reverse complement strand
GTGGGGATCGCCGCCGTGCTCGGCACGCTCGTCATGCTCCCCATCCATATCATAAAGCGTAAAGAGCGTAAAGAACCCATACCGTTCGGCCCGTTTCTGGCGGCCGGCGCGTGGGTCGCGTTTTTGTACGGCGGGGATATTTTCCGCCTCTGGCTCGGGATATAGCGCGGAGGTAAGCGTCCTTATGCTTAAACGCACACTACCCGTGCCTCTACCGGCTGCCCTTCTGCCCTCCCTCGTAGGTTGCGGGGCGCCGGCGCCCACACCAGCGCCAACGTTGGCGCCTATGCTTGTGGCCGGTGCGGCTCCGTCGCAGACGCCCGAGGGCGCCGCCGAATACCCTTATAACCATCCGCTCAACATCCGCAACGATAACTACCGCAATTACTACGAAATATTCGTGGCCTCGTTTTACGACAGCGACGGCGACGGTATGGGCGACCTTAACGGCGTTACGGAAAAGCTCGATTACATCAACTTACCGTGCCGTCGACCCCGCCTACGGCACGCCGGGGGACTTTTAAAGGCTCGCGGGCGCCTGCCACGCGCTGCATAAAGCTCATCATCGACTTCGCGTTCAACCACACCTCCGCGCAGCACCCCCGGTTTTTTTAGGCGCTTGGCTATTACGAGGCCTTGGGCGAAGGCGAAAAGCCCGATTACGCCGCGTGCCCCTACGCCGCCTACTATCAACTTCCCGCTCGCGCAGGCTACGGGCAGTATGGCGGCCGTCGTCAACCGCGGGGACGGGGGAGGGCTTGCGGCACTCCTCACCATGGGCGGCAGCCCCTTCGCGCATTACGGCGAGGAGCCCGGCATGAGCTCCAAGGGCGACAGGGACGAGAACAAGCGCCTCCCCATGCATTGGCCGGACGCCGTTTTTTTGGTACGCCAAACCCGCCCCCGGGTGCGGGCGCGGGCGCGGTAATCCAAAAGTTCCCCGCGCTCGACGTTCAGCAAGGCGATCCGCTTTCGATCTACCGTTGCTATAAGCGCGCCTTGCGCATACGCAACGAAAATCCCGAGGTCGCGCGGGGCGAAACGCAAATCGTGGAAACGCTCACCTCCGGCCATGTATGCGCCGTTAAAAAAACCTGCGACTGCGGCGAAACCCTTATCGTATACAACATCGGCGCGGCGGCGGAGCCTTCGCTTGCGGGCACGGATTACGCGTCCTACGCCCCGTACGGCTACCTGATGGTAGGGGAAACACCCGTATCGCTCGAACATGAAACGCTCAGCCTGCCCGCCTGCGGGATCGCGGTACTGAGGTAGAAATAACGGCTTATGAAAGCGGCGGGAGGCCACTTGGCCTCCCGCCGCTTTCTTTTTCCCTAAAATGCGGCATGGCCTCATGCTGCCGTATTGTCATGTTGCATTTGTAGGGGCCGATCCCGTATCGGCCCGTGAGAATTTAACGGCCTTCCGCACAAACCGCGCTATGGCTTCCCGCGCCTCGGGCGCCTCCATGAGGTTTCCGTCGATGCTCCGGCTTCCGTATTGCTGCGCACGGAGAAATAATATCTCAGGCTTTTCATCCGGAGGGACATGGTAGGAAAACGCCCTTTCGAAATTTTCCTTTTCCGTATTGCTTACCGCGAGAAACAGCTTTTTGCACCGCAAATACGCATCATACCTCTCGTCGTGCTCTTGAAAGAAGCTTTGCCCCCGCTCGTTGAAGGCAAAAAAACAGGCGTTTGGATAATCGCAATAATTCGGCACGATGTAAACGGCCAACTCGCTTTGACATACCGCTTCATACATGCGCTGCGCGTCGTCCGCATCATAGGGGCAACCCGGCTCGCCGAAGCAGCGATAGCCGCAGCCGCCGCAGGGCGTTATCCGAGGGCGCTCGAACGATACGACGTCTGCCATCCCCTTCAAAACCTCATGGACGCAGCTCAGAATACCCTCGCAGTTCCCGCCGTCCCGCAGGCTGAAGCTCATGATCACAGCCTTCATAATATGCCTCCTTTAAAACTTCAAGCGCTTTGCGCTTACGCGTTTATGACCGCCATCACCCCGAACAGAGCCATGGTGATGAGCGTATAAAACGAAAGGTAATCCGCGCAAAACGCGGCTTCGCTTTCATCCTTCATAAAAACGGAGACGAGAAACGACGGGGGCAGCGTGGCCATCAGCACGAATGCCCACTTCAGGAGGTCGTTTCCGGGCATGAAAAGGCTCGTGATGAAGATGCCCGCCGCCGCCACGAGCGCCTGGAGCGCCATGCGACCGCCAACGAGCGCGAGCGCGCGCTTAAAATTAAGGTGCGAAAGGTCGAACGAATAACCCACCGCGAACATGATGAGTGCGGCGGTGGGCGTGCCCACAAAAACGAGCAGCTTATCGAGCGCGCCGCCCCATTGCGACGCGGCGGCGGCTTCCTCAAGCCCCGAAACGCTCATGAAAATGCCGAGCGCGATGCACCAGACGATGGGGGAGGACAGCATGTCCTTGGCGACCGTCTTGGGCGTGTGGCGGCGGCTGTTATCTAGGAGGGTGCGGAAGACGATGAACATGAACGGCGCGTGCCCAAGGTCGAGCATGGAGATGCTGCCGAGTTTGTCGAGCCCGAAGAGCTGCGTGTAAAGCGCAAAGCCGAGCATGCCGCTTTCATAGCTCGTCAAAAGAAACGGCGTGAGAAAGGTTTTAGGCGTGCATACCTTTTTTATCAGGAATGCGAGCGCGATGCCGCCGCAGCTGAGCAGAAAAAAGGTCGTGGCGACGCCCACGATGGGCCATGTGTAGCTCACGCCCGAAAACGTGCGGAACAAAAGCGCGGGCAGGCAAAGGTTCAGCACCAGTCCCTTTAACGCCTCCACGCCGCTTTTATTTAAGACGTTAAGCCTCTTGAATAAATACCCCAGAGCAAGCATGGCGGTGATGGGGAGTACCGTTTCTATAATGCCGGTCAGCTTTTGCATGCTTGTCCCTTCTTTTTCCTTCGCGGTGCATTTCCTGCTAAAGTATAGCATAATCTGGCGAAATCAGATATCGTTCGTGCGCTCGAATTCCCTGTTGAGGCTCGCGATGGCTTTTTTTTCAAGGCGCGATATATACGAGCGCGAAATGCCGAGCCTTTGCGCAATATCGCGCTGCGTCATGGGGCGTCTGCCCGTGAGCCCGTAACGGAGCGCGATCACGATCTGTTCGCGCGGCGTAAGCACGCGCCTGATAGCCTTTCTCAGATGCTCGGAGGCGATGTTGAGCTCCACGATGTTGTAAATGCAATCCGCATCTGTGCCCAGTACGTCCACGAGCGTGATCTCGTTGCCGTCCTTATCCTTGCCGATGGGGCCGTTGATGGAAATGTCGCTGCCGTGCTTTTTATCGCTCCGAAGGGACATGAGCATTTCGTTTTCAATGCACCGCGCGGCGTAGGTGGCGAGCGTGCTGCCCTTGCCGGGGTTGAAGGTGGATACCGCCTTGATAAGCCCAACCGTGCCGATGGAGATCATATCGTCCGCGTCCCTGTGCGGCGAGGCGTATTTTTTGGCGATGTGGGCGACCAGCCTTAAATTGTGCTCGATAAGCTTTTCGCGCGCCTCGAGGCTGCCCTGCCTAAGCTGTTGGATATAGCATTTTTCCTCGTCGGGCGAGAGCGGTTCGGGAAAGGAACTGTTGGTGTTGAGGTAGCCGGCGAATGTAAACAGGTCCCGCAGAAATTGGAAAAGCATGTCAAACACGTAGACACCCCCAAATTTGTCGGTCGGTTACCAAAAAATAGGATGAGTAAAACCGAAGCGCGTAATTCGGCCCTAATTATCCTATGCGATGGGGGATGTACATTGTGTATGTCCGGTGAAGTTTAGGGTGCGCTATGCTTAAGCGTTTTCCGTTTTCGCGCCGCACACGGGGCAGGTCGAGGCGTCCGGCGGCATGAGCCACGCACCGCAGAATTTACAGGATTTGTTTTTCTCGTCGAGCGCGTCTAAATTTTGGTCGGCGAACGGGGGAGGCACCGGGATAAAAAGCGGCTTGCGCTTAAGGTAATAGAGGAAAAGCAAGACGGCTACCGCCGCCGAAATCAAAGCGACGAACGCGACGAAGAGGGGCGGGAAGTGCGCCAGCACCGCGACGAGGATCATATATATCCATTGGAACAAAAAAAGAGCGAGCGCGGTATACCACGAAAAGGGCTTCCATTTGAAAAAGCCGATAAAGGTTGCGGCCGAAAGCCCCGTCAACGTCAAAAAGAGAAGGGCGACGGGCAGCGCGCGCGGTTCCGCAAAGGAGGCGGCCATAAACAGGAAGGTCTGTAGCGCGAGCCAGATCGCTGTCAGCGGCAGGGCCACATAATGATAGAGGCGGTGGAATAAAAGCGGTGCGGTCTTTCGGTCGAAGTGTTTTTTCATAAAAGCCTCCCCAAAGCTCTTTTATACGCGCCTTAAGATATCCCCCGGCTTTACCGGTTCCGCGCAGCCGATCGCGACCCTCTGCTTGGGGTGCGGCGCGGCGGGGATCGCGCTGCCCTCCGCGTCGAAGATGCCCGATACCTGAACGCTTCTGAAAGCGTCGCGCGGGGAGAGGATGGAAAGCGTTTCGCCGTCGAAAAAGCGATTGCGCTGCTCGAGATAGGCAAGCTTCTTCTCGGCGTCGTAGGAAAGGACCACCGCGCAGATGGCCGCGTCCGCCACGTAGCCGCCCGCGCGCGTCTCCTGCCCCATAAGGCCGGGGTCACCAAACGCGAAGCCGGTAAAGTACGGGCGGTGGCTCGCGCGCTCCAATTCCGCGGCTACGCGCTCGTCGAGCGGCGCGCCGCGTTCGCTTGCGTCGAGCGCCATACGGTAGGCGTTCACAACGGTCGCCACGTAGCCGATGGATTTCATGCGCCCTTCTATTTTAAGGCTGTCTACGCCCGTTTGCGCGATTTCGCCGATGTGGCGGATGAGGTTTAAGTCTCTGGCATTGAGTACATAGGAGCCGCGTTCGTCCTGCTCGATGGAAAAAGGCGCCCCGTCCGTTTTGCGCTCGCGAAGCTCGTAGGCCCAGCGGCAGGGCTGCGCGCATTCGCCGCGGTTGGCGTCCCGCCCGGCGATGTAGTTGCTTAAAAGGCACCTTCCGGAATAGGAAACGCACATCGCGCCGTGCACGAACATTTCAAGCTCCAGCGTTGGGGGGAGTTTTTTTCGCATTTCGCCGATCTCCGCAAGCGAAAGCTCTCGCGCGAGGACGATGCGCTTCACGCCGAGCTCGTGCCAGAAAAGCGCCGCTTCGGCGTTAAGGGTGTTCGCCTGCGTGCTTAAATGAAGCGGTAAATCCGGCACGGCCTTTTGCGCCGTGCGGATCACGCCGGGATCGGTCACGATGAGCGCGTCCGCGCCCGCGTCGGCTATGCCGCGCAAAAGATCGCCAAGGGCGGCGAGATCGCTGTCGCGCGCGAAAGCGTTCACGGCCACAAAAATGCGTTTATAAAGCGTGTGCGCAAGCGTACACGCTTCATAAAGCTGCGGCAATGAAAAATTGTCCGCAAAGTTTCGAAGGCTCATTTGGGTCGCGCCGAGATATATGGCGTCCGCGCCGAAGCGAAGCGCCGTTTCGAGCCTTTCGCGGTTTCCCGCAGGTGCTAAAAGCTCCAATGTGTTTTATCCGTTCTGCCAAAGCGGGCTGTATTTATCCACGTTCGCCTGATGCTCCGCGAGCGTTTTTGCGTAAACAAGCTCGCCCGTTTCGGGGTTCTTCAGGCAGAAATAGAGGTAGCCCTCCTTTAAAAAGTCCTCGTCGGGGTAAAGCGCCGCCTCGATGGCCAGCTTGCCGGGGTTGGTGATAGGCCCCAAGGGCAGCCCCTTGTGCGTGTGCGTGTTGTAGAGCGAGGGGTTGTTGACCTGCTCGCTCGTAAACTTGAGCGTGTTGAGCTTATAGATGTAGCGAAGCGGCGCGTCGGAGCCGAGGTCCATATCCGCCGCCATGCGGTTGTAGAACACGGCGGAGACCTTTTTAAAGTCCGCGGGCACGGCCTCCTTTTCGATGAGGGAGGCGAGCGTTACGATCTGGTCGGTGCTCATGTCGAGTTCCGCCGCGCGCGTCACATAATCCTCGCCGTACACGTAAAAGAACTGCATGAGCATTTTGAGGATGACCGCTTTTTCGGTGGTATCGGAATACACGTTGTAGGTATCGGGGAACAGATACCCTTCCAGCACGTAGTCGCGCGCCTGATCGGGATTTACGGGGATGGCGGCCACGAAGGAGTAATCCGTAAACTCGGCGCCGGTCTTGCATAATTCCATGAAAGTTGCGGCGCTCTTGATAACGCCTTCGGCTTCGAGCTTCGCGGCGATCGATTCGATATCCATGCCCTCGGGGATGGTGATGGAGACCTCCTTGCGCGGCGGGTTGCCCTTGCAAATCTCGTCCACGATCTGCGAAATATCCATGTTGCGCGAAAGGACGTACGTGCCGGCCTTAAGCTTGCTGGATTTGCCCGTGAAATCCACATAAACGGAAAACGCTGCCTTGCTCTTGATAAGCCCGTCGTGCCCCTCGCCGCCGGCCTCATAGAGCGCCTTGGCGATTTCCGACGCGGAGGCGCCGCTTTCGATGGTGACGGTGACGGGCGTGGCGTCGTTTGCGTCCACAGGGCGGATGAATTCGTCGAGCAGCTTGTTTATGCCCACATACGCGATCAGCGCGCAAACGCCAAGGCTCAAAAGGAGAACCAAAACGGGGCGCGACAAGCGCCACGCGCGGCTCAGCGCGCGCTTTTTTTTGCCCGGCTTGCGGGAGGCCGTATGTTCGTTGGGGTCGCGCACGTTAATCCTCCAGCATGCCGAGGTCCACGTCGATAGCCTCGGCGAGTATTTTATAAACATCGCTCAGCATTATGTTCAGGCGGTATTCCGCCAGCAGAAACTCGGACGCCTCGCGGTTGAGCTGCAAAATTTCGCCCACCTTCTGGAGCCGCTCGAGCGTTTCGTCGTCCTTTTTGCCGCTCATCGCGGCAGACTGGGCGCGAAACTGCAGCTGGTGGTATTCCTTGATGAGCGCCTTGGTGGTCTCGTTCGCGGTCGCGGTTTCCTTAAGGCCCAAATAGGCCTTGTACTCGTCGCTGTTCTTCAGCAGACTCGCAAGCTCTCTCGCCTTGTCGTAGATCATTTTTTAAAACCTCCTAAACTTCGGTCGTGATCACGAGGATCATCGGGCGCCGTTTGGTTTTGTTGTACAGGAAATTTTTAAGCTGCGCGCGGATATTGTTTTTGATGGACGACCACTCGGATTTATGCGCGGTGGAAAATTGCGCGGCAAGCTCCTTCACATAGGCGCGCGATTCGCTTAAAAGCTCCTCGGAGCTCTTTACGTATACGAACCCGCGCGATACGATCTCGGGCGCGGCTAAAAGCTCGCCCGTCTGCTTTTTGATGGTGATGACCACCGTGAAAAGCCCGTCCTCCGAAAGGATGCGGCGGTCGCGCAGCACCACGCTGCCGATATCGCCCACGCCGTTGCCGTCGATCATAACGCTGCCGGCCGGCACCGCGCCCGCGATCCTGCCGCGCTGGCGGGTGAGCTCCACAACGTTTCCGAGCTCCGTGATGAAGATGTTTTCGCGCTCCACGCCCATTTCCGCGGCGAGGTTGGCGTGCTGGTAGAGGTGCCGCATTTCGCCGTGCACGGGGATGAAGTACTTGGGCTTCGTGAGGGTGAACATGAGCTTCAATTCCTCGCGCCGCGCGTGGCCGGATACATGCACGTCGGCCATGCGGTCGTACACCACATTCGCGCCGTGCGCGAAAAGCTGGTTGATGATGCGCGAAACATACACCTCGTTGCCGGGGATGGCCGAGGCGGAGATGATAACCGTATCGTCCTTGTTGATGATGAGCCTGTGCGAGGCGTTGGCCATGCGCGAAAGCCCGCTCATGGGCTCGCCCTGGCTGCCCGTGGTGATAACGCACACCTGCGCGTCGCGGTAGTTTTTGAGCCGTTCCACCTCCACAATACTTTCCTCGGGGATGTTCAAATACCCGAGTTCCGAGGCGATCTTGGCGATGTTCACCATGCTGCGGCCCTGAAAGCATATGACCCTGCCGCTGGCGAGCGCCACGTCCGCCACCTGCTGGATGCGGTAGATGTTGGAGGCGAAGGTGGAAACGATCACCCTGCCGCGCGCGAGCTCGAAGTAATGCTCGAAGGTTTTGCCGATCTCGCGCTCGGACTGCGTGTGGCCCGAAAGCTCCACGTTGGTGCTGTCGGAAAGGAGGGCGAGCACGCCCTTGGTGCCGTAGTGCGCGAAGCGCGCAACGTCGATGGGTTCGCCGTCGATGGGCGTATAATCCACCTTGAAGTCGCCCGTGTGGATAACGGTGCCGATGGGGGTGGTGATGGCAAGCCCCACCGCGCCCGCGATGGAGTGGCTCACCTTGATGAATTCCACGTTAAAGCAGCCTAAATGCACGCTGTCGCCCGGGCTTATGCGGTTGAGCTGCGCGCCCGTAACGTGCTCCTCCTCGAGCTTGTGCTCGATGAGGGCGATGGTGAGCTTGGTGCCGTAAACGGGTACGTTGAATTGCTTGAGCGCGAAGGGCAGCGCGCCGATATGGTCTTCATGGCCGTGGGTCACGAGGATGGCGCGAAGCTTCTCCGCGTTTTTTTCGAGATAGCTCATATCGGGTATCACGAGGTCGATGCCCGGCATATCGTCGTCGGGGAAGATAAGGCCGCAGTCCACCACCACGATATCTTTGCCGTACTCGAGGATGGTCATGTTTTTGCCGATCTCGCCCACACCGCCGAGCGGTATAATCTTAAGTTTGGATGCCAATTTGCCTCCCTTGTCCGCCGCGCGGGCGGGCATACGTTTTCTTCTTACATTATACTATCCAATTTCGTGAATAACAAGCAGACGGCGGGCTTAAGGCAGAGGGAGCTGAACCGCAGGGGTTCGGCTCCCTTCGCCTTAAGCATATTCATGGTTTGTTAATTTTCGCGCCTTGTTCGCACCCCCCTTTTACGGTATAATAAAACAGATATAAGGAGCAAACGCGATACTTATGGAAACGACACGCATTAACCGTGGCGGCATGGGCGATAGATCGCCCGCAAACGGAACGGCAAACAATAAAAACGGACGTAAAAGCAAACGTTCCCGGCTGACGGCGCTCACGTATAAGGTACGCAGGTTCTTTGTTGCGCTTTTGGCGCTTTTGGTGCTTGCGGCGCTTGCGCAGCTTCTTTTCGGCGCGCCCAAGGCGCGGGATTCCGCCGTTTATATCAGCGACTCCACCTTTTTTAAGGGCATCAGCATCAACGGGTACGATGTGAGCGGGCTTACCTATGCGGCGGCCCGCGATATGCTGTGCCCCAAAATAGAGGCGCAGGCGCGCACCGTCAACATCACCGTAAAGCACGGCACGTCGTTTTGGCTTTTGACCGCGCCGGATCTCGGCTTGGAGAGCGACCTCGATGCGGTGCTTCTCGAGGCGCTTAAGCTTGGGCGCGCGGATTCCTACGTTAACAACCAAACCGCTAAAAAAGACCTCGAGGAAAACGGCCGCAACTTTGCCGTGACCGTACGGCCGGGGGAGAAGGCGCTGGATACCGCCATATCGGCCATAGGGGCCGCCATCAACACCGAGCCCACCGAGCCTTTCGCGGAGCCGGACGCGTGGTCTGAAACGCCGGAGTTTACCTTCCACGAGGGGGCGGCCGGCTATCTTCTTAACGAAGCCGCGTTAAAGAGCGATATCACGGAGCGGATCGAAGCGGGGAGCTACAACGCGGTGCTCGAGCCCACGCTTGTTTTAACGCCGCCCACGCACGATACGGCGTGGCTTAAGGCCAACACGCAGCTTCGCTCGCAGTTTCAAACCGAATACGGCTCCACGAGCAGCCTCAAAAAGCCCGAGCGCCGCGCCAACATTCGAAAGGCTGCTAATATTTTGAACGGCGCCACCGTGCAGGTGGGGGCGACGTTCGATTTTAACGAATACATCGGCCCGCGCACCGAGGCGGGCGGCTGGCCGCTCGCGCCGGGCATCGTGAACGGCAACACCTACGAAATGCAGGCGGGCGGCGGTATCTGCCAAGTTTCCACCACGCTATATAACGCGCTTTTGTGCAGCGGCCCCGAAATAACGATCGTGGAGCGCTACCATCACTCGTGGCCCTCGCACTATGCCGATTACGGACTTGACGCCACGGTATCCACGGGCGGGAAGAACCTTGTTTTCACCAACAACAGCGAAGCGCCGCTTTATATATTTGCCTATCCCAACGATACGGATTATACTATGACCGTATACATCTACGGCGCACCGCTGCCCGAAGGCGTCACCTACAAGGTGCGCGGCGTCACCACGGAAACCATCGAGCCGGAGGAGACCATCATCACCGAAAACCCCGATTGGCCGACCGGTTTCAAATACAACGAGATCACCTCGCGCACGGGCTATGTGGCGGTCGCCTACCGCGATAAGCTCGTGAACGGCACGGTGACCGATACCGAAACGCTGTATACCGATAAATACAGGGCCGTTCAAGGTAAAACCACCGTAGGCACAGGCCCGGCCACCTTGCCCGAACCCGTGATCCCCACGACCTGATACCGACTTACAATTTTTTACGATATAGCCAATCGCTCCGGCGCCGCCGCGGCAAGGATACGCAAGTTTTCTGCCGTTAAGCGGGCGTTTGGGGCGGTTTTTCCGGGTGAAAAATAGCTTCGAACGCATTTGCCGAAGCGGGCTAAGCTCGGCTCGGCCCATAACATATTTTCGAAAGGGGATCCCCCATGGATTATTCGAAGATCATCTGTAAAACCGTGCAGCGCGTGCCTCCCTCGGGCATCCGCAAGTATTTCGACCTGCTTACGGATAAGACCATAAGCCTGGGCGTAGGCGAGCCGGATTTTCCTACCCCCGAGCGTATCCGCGCGGCGGCGCTCGAAAGGCTTTCCAAGGGCCGCATTCCGTATTCCTCCAACTCGGGCATGCCCGAGCTTAGAGGGCTTTGCGCGAAGTACCTCAAGGAGCGCTTTTCGCTTTCTTACGAGGTGCAGAACATCCTCATCACGGTGGGCGCGAGCCAGGCGATTGACCTTTCGTTTCGGGCGATCCTTGACCCCGGCGACGAGGTGATCGTGCCGGAGCCCACGTATGTGGCCTATCTTCCGGGCGTGCAGTTCGCGGGCGGCGTGCCCGTAACGGTCGTGACCACGGAGGAGCACCGCTTCAAGCTCACGCCTCAGGCGCTCAGGGCCGCCATCACAAATAAGACCAAGGCGCTTCTGCTGCCGTTTCCCAACAATCCCACGGGCGGCATCATGGAACTTGAGGACCTCGAGGAGATCGCGAAGATCATCCGCGAGGCGGATCTCATGGTCGTTTCCGACGAAATCTACTCCGAGCTCACCTACAACGGCAAGCGACATGTTTCCATCGCCTCCTTGCCGGGCATGTGGGAGCGCACCATCGTACTAAACGGCTTTTCGAAATCCTTCTCCATGACGGGCTGGCGCGTAGGCTTTGCCGCGGGCCCGCAGGAGATCATCGCTGCGATGATGAAGGTGCACCAGCTCACCATGCTTTCCGCGCCTACGCCGGGCCAGTACGCCGCCGTAGCCGCGCTCGAGCAGGGATTTGAGGACGGCTGGCGCGACATGTACGCCATGCTCGACGAATACGCCGAGCGCCGCAGGTATCTTGTGGACGCTTTCAACGAGCTGGGGCTTACCTGCAACGAGCCTGAGGGCGCGTTTTACGTGTTCCCATCCATCAAAAAGAGCGGGCTTTCTTCGGAGGAATTCTGCGATAAGCTTCTCGCGCAGTACGACGTGTGCGCGGTGCCCGGCACGGCGTTTGGCGCAAGCGGCGAGGGCTACATCCGCTGCTGCTATGCCACGAGCATGGCGGATTTGAAAGAGGCCGTCAACCGCATCCGCGCCTTTCTGGAGGGCCTGGGGAAGCTGTAAAAGGGGAATCGTTTGCATGAAAAAAGGCGGCTTCGGCCGCCTTCTGCGTTTGTTTTTTAACCTAGGGTAAAGGGAATCCGGACCCTGCGTCGCAAAACTGCTATTTTGGCGCATTTCTTTGTCATCGTCGGTCAGAATAGCTCCAGCTATGCTTCCCTCCTCTTTCTCGAACTGCATCCAAACTAGCAGCTTTGCGATCAAGGAGTTTAGAGGGCCGGAAAGTATGTCAGCGCACTTGCGCCGGTGTGAAGCCGTAGTGGCGGCTACGGCGAGCACCGGCAACACGGCGATGGCGTGCTTTCCGACCCTCTAAACCGCAGGGATTCGAATCCCTTTACCCTAAGGTCGTCGGAAGATTGGAGAAGGTGAATACGCCGCGGAAGGTCACGTTGGTTTTGCCGGAGCAGCCGCACCTGTCCACGTCGATGTCCACGGTAGGCGTAACGTTGGAACAGCCAAGGGTATCGAGGTCGGGGTCCTCGTCGTTGCACAGATAGCCGATGTCCTCATCTACCATGCACACCCCCTGACAGCTCAGGGCGACCGAGTCGCCGCAGGTGCTCGTGACCGGGCCCGCGGAGATTGTGTACGGGATGGCGCCGGTGAGGCTTACCCGCATCACATCCATGGGGCAGGTGCCGCCGCAGGGCAGCTTCGCATCCACGGTGAGCTCCTCGAGGGTGTAGCCGAGGTAGTTGGTATCATAGCAAATGCAAACGGAGGAGGGCGTAATGTTGCTCGCGTCGAACGATTCATGCAGCGTCACCGTTTCGCAAAACGGCGCTTTCAAATCGCGGCGCTTCGGGCAGCATCCGCCTTCGCCGCCCACGTTATCGCGTCTTTCGTTTTGCACGGCGTTCTGCGCGGCGTTTTGTGCAACGGCGACCGGCCGCCTGATGCGTCCGTCCCCGCCATTTCCGCTGGTTCTGCCATAATTGATTCTTGTACCCATGATAGATTCTCCTTTTCTCGCGCAATCAAGAAAGCGCAGGCTGTTATATAATATGAAGCACCCTATGTATGTGCTTGGAAATTCCGCGTAAAAGCAACAGAATTT
>JAJFTZ010000035.1 GCA_021372675.1 Eubacteriales bacterium | reverse complement strand
GACGTGCATACGCACGGCGCGATGGGCGCGGATACCTGCGACGCCGTGGAAAACGGCCTTAAGAACATGGCGAAATTTTACGCGAGCCGCGGCGTCACCTCGTTTTGCGCCACCTCCATGACCTACGACGAGGAAACGCTCCTCGACGTGATGCGCACGGCCGGTTCCTTCTTAGGCGGCGGCGATATGGCAAAATGCGTGGGCATCAACATGGAAGGCCCGTTCATCAGCCCGAAAAGAAAAGGCGCGCAGGACGCCAAAAACATATTTCCGCCGGATTTCGCTATGTTCGAGCGTTTGAACGCGGCCGCGAACGGGCGCATACGGCTCGTGGACGTCGCGCCCGAGACCGAAGGCGCCACGGCGTTTATCAAAAAGGCGTCCGAGGTATGCGCGGTTTCCCTCGCGCACACCGCGGCGGATTACGATACCGCCCTTCAAGCGTTTTTTAGCGGCGCGAGCCATGTGACGCATCTTTTTAACGCCATGGAGCCCTTTTTGCACCGCAGCCCCGGCGTGGTGGGCGCGGCGTTCGACGCGGGCGCGTATGTGGAGCTTATCTGCGACGGCATCCACCTCCATCCCGCGATGATACGCGCATCGTTCGCGCTTTTCGGCGCTCAGCGGGTATGCCTCGTGAGCGATTCCATGCGCAGCGCCGGTTTACCCGACGGCGAATATGAGCTTGGCGGGCAGCCGGTCGTGGTGAAAGCGGGCAAGGCCACGCTCCCCGACGGCACCATCGCGGGCTCTTCCACCAACGTTTTAACGGCGCTGCAAAACTGCGTGGCGTTCGGCATACCGAAGGAACAGGCGCTTACGGCTGCCACGCTCACGCCCGCGCGCGCCATCGGCCTCGCGCGTGAAATCGGCAGCATAGAGCGGGGCAAGCTTGCGGATATCCTGCTTACAGACGAGGCGTTCAACCTCAACAAGGTATTTATAGAAGGAAGGGAACTCGTATGAAGCTCATCCATGCCAAGGATTATCGCGACATGAGCCGCAAGGCGGCCAACGTCGTGTCCGCGCAGGTCATCTTAAAGGAAAGCAGCGTTTTGGGCCTCGCCACCGGCTCCACGCCCATCGGCACGTACCAGCAGCTCATCGAATGGCACAAAAAAGGAGACGTTTCCTTCGCCAATGCCGTCACCGTGAACCTCGACGAATACTGCGCGCTCCCCGCCTCGCACGAGCAAAGCTACTTAAGCTTTATGAACGCGAATTTCTTCGACCATATCGACCTCCGCCGCGAAAACGCCCACCTGCCCAACGGCATGGCAAAGAGCTACGAGGCGGAGTGCGAGGCGTACGACGCGCTCATCGCCGCCCTGGGCGGCATCGATTTGCAGCTCTTAGGCATCGGCCCCAACGGGCACATCGGCTTCAACGAGCCGGACGAGCAGTTCGTCATGGGTACGCACCGCGCGCGCCTGAGCGACGCGACGCGGCTCGCGAACGCCCGCTTTTTCGGCGGCAGCGCCGAAAACGTGCCGGAATTCGCCATCACCATGGGCATTCGGCACATCATGCAGGCAAAGAGGATTTTGCTCATCGCCAACGGCGCGCAAAAGCTCGATGTGATCAACCGCGCGCTCAACGGCCCCGTCACCCCGCGCCTTCCGGCCTCCATTTTGCAGCTCCACCCCGACCTGACGGTGATTGTATCCGCGTAGGGACGTAAAAAACCGCATGTACAAGGGGCCTGCCGCCGCGACCCTAAAATCTCACGGCGACAAGCCCTTTTCTTCCGCGTAAAACAAAAACGGCCTCCTCGCGTAGCGGAACACGCCGCCCGCGGGGGTCGCCACCACGCCGTCATATTTTGAGGAGCAATGGACGAACACAGGGCGCCCCTCCTCGCCGTACCCGACGCAGATGCCCACATGGTTGGAGCTCGAGTCCGGGTACCGGTTTTCAAACGCGAGGTCGCCGGGCTTCAAAGCCTCCCACGCGATGTCGTAGCTGCGCTCCCACTGCATCCATGTGCCTATGCCGACGAGCGCCTCCGCCTCATCCGCGCCGTAGCCGAGCTGCGCGAAGCACCACAGCACGAAGCCCGAGCAATCCAAGCCGTACGGGCGAAGGGTGCCCGTGGTGCGGCTCCCCGGGCTTGTCACCTCCTTGATCTCACCCCATTCGGGGTCAATGCCTTTTTCGGTACTTTTGCCGCCCCAGAAATAGCTTACCCTGCCGACGAGCGACGTCGCCGCGTCCACAAGCGCTTTGCGCGCCTCGTCCGCGGGCGGGTCCACTGTGAGCGCGTATTCGATTTCCTCGCGCGAAAGCGGCGCATACTCGCCGCGCGTCGAAGCCGCGCCGCGCCGCGCGGAGGCGCGCAGCAGCGTAAAAAGCGCAAGCAATGCGATCGCGGCCGCGGCCGCGGGCAGCGCGAGCGCTTTCAACCGCTTTTTTAAAGCATGCTTTCCTGTTGCGCGCTTTTTTACTCTTTGCGGCATTCGAAGCCTTTCGGCCCCTGTACGCGGGCCGTTTCGTTTTTATATAAGGGTATTTTTACGTTCGCGCGAATATACCCCGCGTGACCTTGTCACGGAGCGCGGCCTTGAGAAAAGCGCGAAACTGTGGTTTAATGCAAATACTAAGAAATACGCTCCATTGCAGACCCATGCCCAAAGGAGGCCAATATGAAGCTCGACCCCCGATTGAAAAGAGGAGGCGCGTTTGCGCTTATTTTCCTTCTGCTCGCCGCCTCGCTTTACGGCTGCGCGCCCGCCGCACCCGTCAATACCCCTGCGCAAGCGCAAGAGACTCACGCATCGTCAAAAGAATCGTCTACGCAGACGCCGCCCGTGCAGGTCTTAAGCGCCTTCACCAGTATCGATCTCGACGGCAACGACGTGACGAGCGACGTGTTTCAAAACGCAAAGGTCACGTTTGTCAACATCTGGGGCACGTTCTGCGGGCCCTGCATCAACGAAATGCCCGACCTTGGAGAGCTGGCCGAAGAATACGCCGATAAGGGCGTGCAGTTCATCGGCGTCGTCGCCGACGCTTCGGCCGATACCGCGGACGAGATCGAGCTCGCCAAGGAGATACGGGAGGAGACCGGCGCGAGCTACCTCCACATCCTCGTTTCGCAATCCGTCTATGATGCCATGCTCACCGGCGTTTCCGCCATCCCCACGAGCTTTTTCGTGAACGATAAAGGCGAAATCATAAGCGAAACCTACGTAGGTTCAAAAACCAAGGCGAAATGGCAGGCCGTGATCGACGGCGTGCTTGACGCCCAAGGCGTACAATGAGCGCCTTAAGGCAGGCGAAACGGCGCTCCGCCCCCGGGGGAGCGCGGCTTCGCGCGGCGCTCTTTTTTGCCGCGTTTATTTTGGGCGCGGTCTTTCTGCTGATCGGCATTTCCCGCGGCGAGGTTGCCGTGGTGCTCAAAAAAGCCATTTACATCTGTTTGGAGTGCATAGGCATTGGGTAAGTCTTTTAAGTCTGGCGCCGCGCGCACCTGGACGCAGGGTGTGTGGACGCTTCTCACCAACAGCTACGCTTACGGCTTTGTGAACGGCGTCATCTACGACGGCAAGCTCAAGGCCGTATGCGTGCCGGGCCTCAACTGCTATTCCTGCCCGGGCGCGTGGGGTTCCTGCCCGCTCGGCTCGCTGCAGGCGGTGATCGGCAGCAGGCAGTTCAACTTCTCGTTTTACGTGGTGGGCTTTTTGCTGCTCGCAGGCTCGCTTGCGGGCCGGTTCGTATGCGGCTTCCTCTGCCCGTTCGGCTTTGTGCAGGACCTCCTTTTCAAGCTGCCGTTTTTTAAAAAGCTGCGTTCGCTCCCCGGCGAAAAGGTCTTAAGAAAGCTCAAATACGCGCTTTTGCTCGTTTTCGTGCTTCTGCTGCCCGCGCTCGCGCTCGACGCCTTCGCGCAGGGCCAGCCGTGGTTTTGCAAATGGGTGTGTCCTTCGGGCACGCTGTTCGGCGGCATCCCCCTCGTTTCGCTCAACGCCGGCCTGCGAAGCGCCGCGGGCCTTTTGTTCGCGTGGAAGCTAAGCCTCCTCGCGGCCATCGTCCTCCTTTCCATGGCCGTTTACCGCCCGTTCTGCCGCTACCTTTGCCCGCTCGGCGCGCTTTACGGCTTTTTAAACCCCGTATCGCTCCACCGTATCCGCGTGGACGAGGTGAAGTGTACCTCCTGCGGCGCCTGCCGAAGGGCGTGCAAGCTCGACGTTCCCATTTACGAAAAGCCCGGCTCCATGGAGTGCATCCGCTGCGGCGATTGCGTGCGCGCGTGCCCCTACGGGGCGCTTCACATGGGGTTTTGCGCAAAGGTGAAAAAATGCACATTCCCCAAACGGCTTATGGGCGTTTTTTCCAGCGTTTCCAAGGAATAGCTTGTATAAAAACGCCCGCATATGCTATAATGACTGCATTATAAACTCAAGGGGGGAATCGTTTTGTCCGGGGACCCATCAGGGCCTAGTATATTTTCGCAGCTCATGCTGCAGGTCCTGTTGATTTTTGTAAACGCCTTTTTTGCCGCGACTGAGATCGCGGTCATTTCCTTGAATGACAACCGTCTGCGCCGGCAGGCGGAGAGCGGCGATAAGACCGCCGCGCTCATGCTCAAGATCGCACAGGAGCCGAATTCGTTTTTATCCACCATACAGATCGGCATCACCTTGGCCGGGTACATCGGCGCCGCTTTTGCCGCGCAGAATTTTTCCGACCGGCTTACCGAATTTTCCATGAACGCCTTTCGGTTTGAGGAGCCGGCACGCAACGCCGTAAGCAGCGTTTCTGTGCTTTTGATCACCATCGTGCTTTCGTTTTTCACGCTGGCGTTCGGCGAGCTCGTGCCTAAGCGCATCGCCATGCAGAAGCCCGAGCCCGTGGCGCGCTTCGCGAGCCGCATCATCAAGGCCCTCTCCGTCGTAATGCGGCCCGTGATATGGCTTTTAAGCAAGCTCACCAACGGCATCCTCCGCATCCTCGGTATCGACCCCAACGCCGACCCGGAGGAGGTCTCCGAGGAGGAGATCCTCTACATGGTGGACGTGGGCGAGGAAAAGGGCGCCATCGAGACAAGCGAGAAGGAAATGATCGCCAACATCTTCGAGTTCAACAACACCACCGCCGCAGACGTGATGGTGCACCGCACGGACGCGCAGTTCCTCTGGGCGGACGACAGCGAGGAGACCATTTTGGAGGTCATTCAGGAGAGCGGCTTTTCGCGCTTCCCCGTATGCGGCGAGGACACCGACGATATTTTGGGCATCCTCATCACGCGCGACTTTCTGCTGAACCTTTCTTCCAAGGATAAGAAGCCAATTAAGGAGCTTCTTCGCGCGCCGTACTTCGTGCCGGAATCCGTGCGGGCGGATATCTTGTTCCGCAACATGCAGAGCAACAAAACCCACATGGCCATCGTGGTGGACGAGCACGGCGGCACGGGCGGCCTTGTGACGATGGAGGACCTTATCGAGGAGATCGTGGGCAACATCTACGACGAAAGCGATAAGCAGGACGAGCACGAGATCACGCCGCTTGAGGACGGCTGCTGGCGCATCGCGGGCAGCACGTTATTGTCCGATATCGCCGACGAGCTCGGCGTGCTGATCCCCGAAAGCGACGAGTTCGATACGCTCAACGGCCTGATCGTGGATAATCTCTCCTACATCCCCGACGACGGCACCTGCCCGACGCTCACGGTCGATAACCTCAACATACAGGTGGAGCAGGTGCAGGACAGGCGCATCGAATGGGCCATCGTCTCCGTGCAGCGGCCCGCGCTCCAGCTCGCGGAGCCTTCCGACGAGGTAAAGGAAAAGAAATAGCACCGCGCGATATACCGAGGGGCTATGGTTGAACCATAGCCCCTTTCAATTTGCGCTTTATGCCGAAGACTTATTGAATTTCGCGAATCGGCGGGAGCGCTCCATAAGGTTTCGTTATGGTTTTTTGGCTTCCAAAAAATACTTCCGTGTATTTTTCACAGTATCGGTCGCGTTGAATTGTGACAATTCTTTGAACGCCTCACATTCAAAAGGAGTTGCGGTGTTTGTATCATTATTTGTGATAAAATTTTTTCAGCGTTTTCACAGCAGCGACATATTGAATTTTTAGGAGTTTTGCTTTACACTGGGAGTAATTTGTTTCTGATGGGAGTGAGTCGGAATGTTTCAGGATCCAAACGTAATCTACTACATCTTCGCGATCCTCGTCGCAGCGCTTTCCTTTGCTTTTGCCGTATACCTTTACTTTAATGTAAAGAAATACCCGAGCACAAACGAACGCATCGCGCAGGTCGGCAAGCTGATCCAGCAGGGCGCGAGAGCCTTTATGAAGAAGGAATACCGCGTGCTCCTTCGCTTCTGCGCAGTGGCGGCCATCCTTATCCTCGTATTTCTCCCCTCCCCGATCTGGCAGAGGACAAGCTTCTCCGAGCTCGCCACGGAAAACCTCGCGATGGCCATCGCCTATGTTTTCGGCGCGTTCCTCTCCGCCATGGCGGGCAAGATCGGCATCAAGGTGGCGACCATCGCCAACATGAAGGCTGCCGAGGCCGCCAAAACGGGCATCAAGCCCGCGTTCATGGTGGGCTTCCGCGGTGGCGCGGTCATGGGCATGGCCGTTGTCGGCTCGAGCCTTTTGGGCGTGGCGCTCGTATTCTGGCTCAGCGGCAACGCCTCCGTCCTCCTCGGGTTCAGCTTCGGCGCAAGCTCGCTGGCACTGTTTGCTAAGGCCGGCGGCGGCATCTTCACCAAAACCGCGGATATCAGCGCGGATCTCGTGGGCAAGGTAGAGCTCGGCATCCCCGAGGACGACCCTCGCAACCCCGCCGTTATCGCCGACAACGTGGGCGATAACGTAGGCGACGTGGCCGGCATGGGCGCCGATCTCTTCGATTCCAACGTAGCCTCCTTCACGGCGGCGCTCGTTATCGCCACCACCCTCGCGGCGTCCGTAAGGGCGGCAAGCGAAGCCATCGTATTCGTCTACGCGGGGCTTGGGCTGCTTGCTTCCATCATCGGCGTCGCCACGGCGCGCATCGGCAAGCACGGCAACCCCACCCGCGCGCTCAACTCCTCCACCTACGTCACCACCGGCATCTTCGCCGTTCTGACGGCGATCGCCACGTTCGTGTTCACCTCCATGCCTCAGTACACTTTGCCTAACGGCGGCAACTGGCGCATCTGGGGCGCAAGCGTATCCGGCCTTTTGATCGGCGTTATCATCGGCATCACGACCGACTACTTCACCGACGACAGCAAAAAGCCCGTGCATATGGTGGCAAAAGCCTCCAAATCCGGCCCCGCGTTCACCATACTTTCGGGCATGTCGTACGGCTTCATTTCCACGCTCCCCGCCATGATCGGCATCGCCGCCTCAGCGCTCATCGCGTATAAGCTGTGCTACCCCATAGGCGGAAGCGGCGAATATGCCATGTTCGGCATCTCCATGGCCGCCGTTGGCATGCTCTCCATCGTGGGCATGATCATCTCCAACGACGCTTACGGCCCGATCGTTGATAACGCGCGCGGCCTCGCCGAAATGGGCAACCTCGGCGACGAAGTGCTCGAGATCACCGACGAGCTCGACAGCGCGGGCAACACCGTGAAGGCCGTCACCAAGGGCTTCGCCATCGCGGCCGCGGGCCTCACCGTAATTTCCCTGCTCGGCGCGTTTATGAGCGAGGTCAACGACGCTATCGTAAAGGGCGGCTTGGCCATTGAAAAGCTCACGGGCTTCGATATTATGAACCCCACGGTGTTCTTCGGCATCCTCATCGGCGCGGCCATCCCCGCCGTGTTCTCCGCCATGCTGATGCTCGGCGTTGACCGCAACGCCCAGCGCATGGTGGCCGAGATTCACCGCCAGTTCAAGGAGATCGTAGGCCTCAAAGAAGGCAAAGCGGGTGTGGAGCCCGAGTACGATAAGTGCATCGAGATCGCCACGGACGGCGCGCTCAAGGAACTCATCCCCGCGGGCCTCGTCGCCATCCTCGCCACCCTTGCGGTGGGCTTCATCGGCGGCGTGCACGCCATAGGCGGCTTCCTCCTTGGCAACATCGTGAGCGGCCTTCTCTTGGCCATGTTCATGTCCAACTCCGGCGGCCTTTGGGATAACGCCAAGAAGTACGTGGAATCCGGCCACGAGGGCGGCAAGGGCTCCGATACCCACAAGGCGGCCGTCGTGGGCGACACCGTGGGCGACCCGTTCAAGGATACCGCAGGCCCCTCCCTCAACACCCAGATCACGGTGGTGTCGCTGGTTTCCTCGCTGATGTCCACGCTCTTCCTCACGCTCCATATTTTCAACTGACACTTTTCATAAAAGCGGCCTTCGGGCCGCTTTTTTCATGGGCCGAGGCCGCGGAACCTGCCCGCTCCGCGGCTCTTTTTTCTATAAGCCCCGGCGCTCGCGTATTCCTGCGCGCTTTCGCGAAATTCATCGAAAATTCATCAATACATGTGCAATTACCTTCCGCGTCGGTGTATAATTTGAACGGATAAAGAAGCTACCGCGCCCGATCGGCGCTGTAAGGTAAGGAGAGCACGGTTCGCCGCAAGAGTTCATGAAAAAAACGAGGGAGACAAACAAAAAGGCGCACGGCAGGAAACGCGGCGGCGCTGGAAAGGCGATTTTGATCGCGCTTTTGATCGTCGTCATGGGGCTTGCCGCCTTTGTGATTAAATTCGTATACGATATCAACAACCCCGCGTCGCTTTTTGGGGATACGGGCGCGCCGCCCACCGCGGACTTTACGCCGGAGACGTCGCCTACTCTCGCGCCCACCCTCTCGCCCGAGGCCACGGCCACGCCGGAGCCCACGCCCACGGTGGACCCCATCACCGCGCTTACGCCGCTCGCGGATACGGAATTTATGAAAAACAAGGTGAACATCCTTGTTCTCGGCGTGGACGAAAGCACCGAGCGCGAGGCTTGGGGGAGCTTTCGTACGGATACCATGATCCTTGTGACGGTGAACTTCGAAACCAACGACGTAAACATGCTTTCCATCCCGCGCGACAGCCTTGTGAAGCTTTACAACGAGAAAGGCGAGCTTTTGCACGCCGAGAGCCCCTTCCCCTACGCGAAGATCAACAGCGCGTTTTCCGAGGGCGGCGGCGCGCAGAAAAAGGGCTACGCCTACGCCGCCACCACCGTGAGCATGACGCTCGGCGGCATCCCCGTAAACTACTACATCGGGTTCAACATGAACGTGGTGAAGGCGGTGGTGGACGCCATGGGCGGCGTGGATTACGACGTGGACGTAGAGGTCACCATGAACGGGCGAAAGCTTTACCCCGGGCCTCAGCATTTGAACGGGCAAAACGTGCTGGATTACTGCCGCCAGCGCAAGGGTTCCTCGGACCTCGCGCGCATCGACAGGCAGCAGAGGATGCTTATGGCGATCGTATCGCAGCTCAAATCCACCGGACAGATCGCCAATATCCCGCAGATCTACACGGCCGTGGAGCAAAACGTGCAAACGAACCTGAGCCTTACGCAGATCGCCTCGCTCGCGCTTTTAGGCGCGCGGATGGATATCGCGCAGCTCACGCGCGCCACCGTGCCCAATAAGCCGCAAACTGTGCACAGCCTAAGCTGCGTGCTCCTCGAAAACGAGAAGCTCGCCAAGCTTATGAAAAAGGTGTTCGGCAAGAACATCGAGCTCGATCCGCAGCTCGACGTAACCTACATCAACGAGCTGCTCGCCGTATTGGATTACACGCCGCCACCGTATTACTACGTGGACGAAAACGGCAACATCATTTTACCGCCCGCCACGCCGGACGCTTCCCCGGGCACGGAAAGCGACGATCCAGGGGACACGCAGGGGGACGGGACGGGTACGCCGTAAAGAGGGCGCACGAAAATATCCTTTTCGCAGGATCGTAATAAAAGATCACGGGCTGTATCGCAAATGCGATACAGCCCGTGGCTTACTCGCCAAAATAAAACATAAGGTTCTTTTGCCTACTTTTCTTCCAAGAAAAGTAGGTTAAGAAAAGTAGGCGTATACCGTGCGCGTCCTGTACGTTTCGCCGGGCAAAAGCACGGCGTTAGGAAAGTTTTTGTGGTTGGGCGCATCGGGGAAATTTTGCGTTTCGAGGCAAAGTGCGCCTCGGTTTTTATAGACGGCTCCGTTTTTACCCGCAGGCACGCCGCCTAGGAAGTTGGCGGAATAAAGCTGCAGGCCCGGCGCATCGGTAAACACCTCCATGCGGATGCCGCTCATGTCCCCAACAAGCGAGGCGGCGTGGCGAAAGGAGCCGCCGTTTAGCACGAAATTATGGTCGTAGCCCAAGCCGCGCCGAAGCTGCTCGTGCTCCGACAAAATATCTTTGCCCACGGGCTTTTCCGTGCGGAAATCAAACGGCGTGCCGCAAACCGGAAGAAGCTCCCCCGTGACGTTGAAGTTTTCATCCACCTCGGTGATAGAATCCGCGTCGATGAAGAGCGTATGCTTTAAAACGTCTCCCCCGCCGTTGAGGTTGAAATAGCTGTGGTTGGTGAGGCTTACGACCGTGGGGCGGTCGGTTTCTGCCTCGTAGGAAAGCTCGAGCGCGTTACCTTCGGTGAGGCGGCAGGCGACGCGCACCTTTAAATTGCCGGGGAAGCCCTGTTCGCCGTCGGGCGAGACGCGGGTGAACACGAGCGCGCCGTTTTCCTCGTTTGCCGCATACATGCGCTTATCGAAGCCGAGGCTGCCGCCGTGCAGGCAGCGGCCCGGCTCGTTCGCGTCCAAGCGGTATTCTTGGCCCGCGAGCGAAAAGCGCGCGCCGCCGATGCGGTTGGCGTAGCGGCCGATGAACGCGCCGATAAACGCCTCGTTGTTTTCATAGCCCGCCACATCGCCGAAGCCGAGCACTACGTCGGTAAGCTCCCCGCGCGCGTCGGGCACGCGCAGCGAGCGAAGCGCCGCGCCGTAATTTATAAATTCCGCGCACGCGCCGGCTTTATTTTCCAAGCGGTACAGCGTAACGGCCTCGCCGTTTTTCGTAACCCCGAAGCCCCTTTTTGCCATCCTTTTCCCCCGCTCAACGGCAAACGCGTTTATTGAATGCCTACGACCTCGTAGCCCGCGTCCTCCACGGCCGCCTTGAGCACGTCATCGGCGACGGAAGAGCTGAGCTCGGCCGCGGCGGATTTAGAAGCTAAATCCACCTTCGCGCTTACGCCCGGGATGGCGTTGAGCGCCTTTTCCACGCGCGCGGCGCAATGCCCGCACGACATACCTTCGATAGAAAGCGTTTTTTTCATATTGGTTTCCTTCCCGTGCCGCAAAGCGGCCGCTTGTTTTCACCTTTATTTTAACCCCTCCCCCCGCGCCTTTACAAGTGCGGCGGGGCGCTTTATACTGCTCTTATGTATGAACGCATCGAAAGAGCGGCCTTGGAGCTTGGTTTTGCCCGCGTCTATTTTTTGCCGCCGGGCCGCCTCGACACGTGGTGCGCCCGCGCGAAGGAGTCGGGCTTCGGCGCGGAGCTGCCGTATGATATCGCCGCCGCGTACCCCCGGGCGGGCTGCGTTGCACTTTGCATTTACCCCTACCTCCCCTATGCGGATGGCGAGCGCATTCCCGCCTATTACATCAACAGCAACCGCGCTTACCGCGCGGCCAAGGCGCTTGTCACGCAGCTTAATGCCGAAGGCATACGCTGCGAATACGCCTTTTTCCCCTACCGTGCGCTCGCCTACGCGTGCGGCGTAGGCGACATCGGCAAAAACGGGCTTTTGCACCTTACCCCCTACGGCTCGCGCATCGTATTGCAGGCGCTGGCGATCGAGGGGCTTGCGCCGCTCGCTTACGACGAAACGGAAAGGTGCTGCCCCCCGGGCTGCGACGCGTGCGCGCGCGCATGCCCCTCGGGCGCGATCTCGGACAAGGGACTCGACGTGGCACGCTGCATACGCGCGCAGATGGAGGGCGCTTTGAGGAGCGACGGGGTCAAGCGCCTTTTAAGCTGCCATGTGGGCTGCGAGCGCTGTATGCTCGCGTGCCCCTTCAACGCGGCGCTGCCCGAGAATGAGCCCGACGCGCAGGCGCGGGAGGCGTTCGAGCTTCGCCGCCTTATTTTGGGCGACGCTTCCGCCGCGCGAAAGCTCGTGGGCAGGAATATGACATCAAGCGGCAAGCTCATCGCGGAGGCCATCGTGTTCGCCGCGCGGCAGGGGCTTTATGAAGATGAAATACGCGCGGCGCTCTCCTCGCCCTTTGAAGCGGTGCGCGACGCGGCGGCTTGGGCGCTTGACAATAACTTCCAAAATCAGCTATAATTTGAATGTAAATTCAATCAAATAGCATGGAGGTTATGTTATGCCGCGCAGCAAATGGCAAAACGAACAGGCGCGCGACGCGCGCAGGGTAAAGATACGCGCTTCGGCGCTCCGGCAGTTCGCCCTCAAGGGCTTAGGCGCGGCGCGCATTCAGGATATCGCCGCCGAGATCGGCATGGCGCAGGGGCTTTTATACCACTATTATCCCTCCAAGGAGGCGCTGTACCTCGATTTGGCCCAAGGCGCGCTCGATAAAACCATCGAAACCGTCGAAGCGGTGCAGGGCATGCGCGGAAAGGCGCACGACAAGCTATTGTATTTAATGCGCATCCTTACGGGCACCATCGAGCAGGACGAAAGCTACGCGCAAACCCTCTGTTTGCTTTCGCAAAGCACCGCGCCGCTCAAGCTGAGCGACGAGGACCGCAACTTTTTGGAGGAAAAGCGGCTTTTCCCCTACCATGTTCTCGCGGAGCTTTTTCACGAGGGGCAATCGGAGGGCAGCGTAGAAGACGGCGAGCCGATGGATTTTTCGCTGCTTTTCTGGTCGCTCGTCACGGGGCTGGCGCTCCATCGCACAACGTATGAAACCCCGTTCCCCATGCCGGATCACCGCATTCTCGCGACCATGTTTTTGAAAAATCCGGCAGCGCGTTCTTAGCAAGTTTTACTTGCATAGCATGTGCTTAAACGGTACAATATATGTTACGTCAACAGTTTGCCGCGCTAGGCGGGGAGTCAGCGGTGCCCTGTACCTGCAATCCGCTACAGCAGGGCTGAATTCCTGTTATGAGGCAAGCGTTTGTGAGGTCTGGAACCGATAAGGGATGTAGATCGTCGGGTCCTGTGCAATCGCCGTCCGTGAACCATGTCAGATCCTGACGGAAGCAGCATTAAACGGAAAAGGCGGTGTGCCGCGGGAGCGCCTGAAAGGAGTTACCTACCGGTGTGCCGTTCGGAAATGTATTGTCGAACAACGGGTGCGCGGCATTTCATTTAAAAAAAGCGACCGAAGGCCGCGCTGCGATAGAGAACTATTGCGGCGCGTCTTTTGTTTTGGTACTCTCTAAGGAAAACAAGGATGACGGATCGACGGAGGCCGCGCACGATGGAATTGATTTTGCCCGATCGGGCATATTACGAATCCTACCTCGACGCGATAGGGGAATACGCGCTTAACCATGTGGCGGCATGCCCGTTTCTCGATGCGGCCGCGTATGATATTTTCGAGAGGATCAACGATTACAGGTTTGGCGTAAATCTCCCGCTCGGTTATGTAAGCGCCACCTATTTGTGGCTGGTCGACGACGGTAATTTTATCGGCGAAATATCGATCCGCCACAGCTTGACCGACGCGCTGCTGCGCTACGGGGGAAACATCGGCTACGGCGTGAGATTTTCCGAATGGAACAGGGGCGCCGGCACCAAAATGCTGAGCCTGGCCTTGGCCTACGCAAAGAAGGAACTGGGTCTTAAGAAAGTTCTAATCACGTGCGACGACGACAACATCGGCTCCGCCCGCGTCATCGAGAAAAACGGAGGCGTTTTGGAGAATCGCGTAAAAAATACGATCGACGGCGCTGAAGTGATGATGCGAAGGTATTGGATCGACATCGCATGATCCCGATTTTTCAAAAAACCACGGGCCGTATCGCTTGCGATACGGCCCGTACTTCTTATAAGCCGTCTACCCTTTTCGCGGCTCCTCGATGGCGAACAAGCCTCCCGCGCCGCCGCTGTGGATAAAAAGCACCGTTTCCTTTTTGCCGATCACGCCTTTTTCGCAAAGGTCCATAAGGCCGCCGAACGCCTTACCCGTGTACACCGGGTCGAGGAACAACCCCTCGCGCGCGGCCATGAGGCGTATCGCCCGAGAGCCCTGTTCGCTCGGGATCGCGTAGCCCGCGCCCGTATAATCGTACAGCTCCACGTCGCTTTGGGTGAATGCGACAGGTTCGCCTAAAAGCGCTGCCGCGCCCAAAACGATTTCGGTCACGATCTCGCGAAACGGCTCGTCGGAAACGGCGATACCCGTCGCGTGCACGCGCTTTCCGAAAAACCGCTCGCCGTACAGAAGCGCGCCAAGCGCGACGCCCGCGTGCATGCCGCCAGAGCCGGTGGCGAACACGATGCGGTCGGGCATTACGCCCATTTCCTTCATCTGCGTAAACGCCTCGAGCACGGCGCGCACATAGCCGAGGGCGCCCAAGGGCACCGAGCCGCCCACGGGGATGAGGTAGGGCTTTTTGCCCGCCGCGAGAAGCGTTTCTTTTAGCTCCTCCATAGCCGTATAAACGTCCTTGAACGAATCGGTATCCACAAGCCGCACATCCACGCCCATGAGGTCGCTCAAAAGGAGGTTGCCCTTCTTTTCGCACACGCCGCGTCCCTTCAAAACGAGATACGGCGTGAGGGAAAGCTTTTTCGCGCACGCCGCCGTGAGCATGGCGTGGTTCGACTGCGCGCCGCCCGTGGTAATAACCGTGTCGCAGCCTAAGCGAATCGCGTCCGACAGCAGGTACTCGAGCTTCCTCACCTTGTTGCCGCCCAGCGCAACGCCCGTCATGTCGTCGCGCTTCACGTAGAGGTTCCTAGATAAGGCCGCGCTCGCGTTCTCGAGCCTGTAAAGCGGCGTGGGAAGCTGCGCGAGGGTAAGCCTCGGGATATGCGGGTAAAACTCCATGCTATTCCTCCAGTTTAAGCCCTAAAACGTCGAGCGTGGCAAAATAGTCCTTTACGGTTTCCGCGCGGCGGATGAGCCGCACCGAACCGTTTTCCTTTAGGAGAAGCTCCGCGTGCTTGAGCCTGCCGTTGTAGTTGTAGCCCATGGCATGGCCGTGCGCGCCCGTATCGTGCACCGCGAGGATATCCCCGCGCTCCACATGAGGGAGCAGGCGGTCTACGGCAAATTTATCGCTGTTTTCGCACAAGGAGCCGGTAACGTCGTACAGGTGGTCGCTAAGCTCGTTTTCCTTGCCGAGCACCGTGATGTGGTGGTACGCGCCGTACATGGCGGGCCGCATGAGATCGACCGCGCACGCGTCCATACCCAAAAAGTTTTTATAGGTTTGCTTTTCGTGCATGGCGCGCATCACGAGGAAGCCCGCGGGGCCGCTCACGTAGCGCCCAAGCTCGGTGAACACGGCGGGCTTTATATCCGGCTTCCAAAACGCCGCCTCGTACGCCTCGCGCACGCGCGCGCCCACAAGGGCGATATCCACGGGCTCATCCTCCGGCCGGTACGGTATGCCGATGCCTCCCGAAAGGTTGATAAACGCGATCTCCGCCCCTGTCTCCGCGTAAAGCTCCGCGGCGGTCTTGAATAAAATCGACGCGAGCGCGGGGTAGTACGCCGCGTCGGTATTGTTGCTCGATAAAAACGCGTGCAGACCGAAGCGCTTCGCGCCGTATCCGATAAGCTTGCGGAAGCCCTCGGTAAGCTGTTCGCGCGTAAAGCCGTACTTCGACTCGCCCGGCCTCCCCATGATGGTATTGCCGAAGCGGAACACGCCGCCGGGGTTGAAGCGGCAGCTGACCGTTTCGGGAATTCCTCCGTTTTCCCGCAAAAAATCGACGTGCGAAAGATCGTCGAGGTTGATGTAGGCACCTAGCCCCCGCGCAAAAACAAATTCCTCCGCCGGGGTGGCGTTGGAGGAAAACATGATGTCCGTGCCCGCGGCGCCAATCGCCCTCGCGAGAAGAAGCTCCGCGTACGACGAGCAGTCTAAGCCGCAGCCCTCCTCCATCAAAATTTGGAGCAAAGCGGGGTTGGGACAGGCCTTCACGGCGTAGTATTCGCGATAGCCCTCGCTCCACGAAAACGCGTCGCGAAGCGCCCGTACGCGCGCACGCAAAGTTGCCTCGTCGTACAGGTGGAAGGGCGTCGGATAGGTTTTTGCAATCTCCTCTATTTTCGCTTTATCAAAAGGAAGTTGCTTCATAGTTCAACACACTCCAAAAGCGTTTGCATCCGCGTGTATTCACCGTAGAGAAGCCCACGGCCCTCGTACTCGATCTCGCCCGTTTGGTTATCGTAGGGGTCGCAGCGCCAATGTACCTTATCCGGCGTAAACGCCGCCTGAAACTCGCGGTTGGCGACCATGCGGTACGGGTCGAGATTGCCGAAATAGAAACGCCGCCTGTGCTCAGCATTCGCGCGGTGCGCGCCGCCGCCAAAGGACGGGTCGGCGAACATCCAGCCGTAGGGGGCCACGTAAAACTCGGCCCAGTCGTGCGGGCCTATGCTTTCGGGCGACGAATTGAGGCCTGACTGCCACTTCGCGGGGATGCCGCACAGCCGGCAAAGCGTAATAAATAGAAGCGCTTGCACGCCGCAATCGCCGCGGAAGTTGCGCGCGCAGTTCTCCGCGATGCTCTCCAAGCCGAAGTATTCGCGCATATACGAATACTTCACGTGGAGGGTGATGAAATCGTAAATGGCGCGCGCCTTTTCAAGCGGGTTTTCCGTGTGCGCGGTAAGCTCCTGCGCGAGCGCCTTCATGTAGGGCGTAAACACGATATGCGGGTTTTGCTCCCCGGTAAAAAAGCTCGGCTGCTCCGCCGCGACAAGCGCGGGGTCAGGGTCAACATAGCTCACGATATTATCGTAGGAGTATTCCACCATGAACTCGTGGTTTTCCCACATGAGCTCTTCAAAGCACACCGTGCGCTGCGCCGCGTCGAGCGGTGCTACAAACGACGCCTCGGGGAAGGTTTTGTGGATCACGATATCCTTGATCTGCCGCGCGTCCGCAACGACCGGGATGTGCACGCGCACCCTCTTCCCCTTTTCGAACGCCTCGTCCTTGATTTTTACCGTAGCGCAAATGCGGAGCCTGCAAGAGAACGAGCCTTTCTCCTTCATGATGCGGATAACGCGGTCGAGCATGCCCTCCTCGCGAACGTCGCTTTCGTCCTCACCGTCTATATGGCCGCGCTTCACGTTGGCGCGCGCGGCAAAATCGGCGTTTACCCGAAGAAGCGTTTGATAGAAGCGGTCGAAATAGCGCTCTTGGCCGCGCACGTAGATCCAGTCGATCTTATAGGCGTCCACAAGCGCGCGGAATTCCTCCTCCGTAAAATCCGGGATGTCCTTACGGACGATCGCCATGGCTTCCTCGAAGCTAAATGGGTAATCGTCCTCGAGGCGGCGTATAAGCTCGCGCTCCACGGTGAGGCATTGCCTTAACGCCTCCGGAATCTCGTTTTTGAGCCTTAGGTCAATAAGGCGCAAAGCGCTCTCAAAATCGCCGTACTGCTTGCGGCGCGCGATATCCTCGGGCAGGCCCACGTTCAAATAGCGAAACGAGTCGTTGACGGACATACTTTCCTCCCTTAAAAGATGGAACCGATTTTTAAAATGCCGTTCGCGAGGTCTTCTCGAAAATCAGGCCGGCCCGGCTCGAGGCTGTTCACCACCACTTTATCGTCGCCCGCGCGCCCCGTGGCGTGTACGTAGCTCCCGTCGCCCATATACATGGCGACATGGCCCTTGAAAAACAGAAGGTCGCCCCTTTTCACGGCCGCGCGGGCGATCTCCCGCACGGGAAAGCCCTCCACGAGCTGCGCGTTTCGGTAGATGGAAACGCCGTGCAGGTAGTAGCAAATGCTCGCAAGGCCCGAGCAATCGATCCCCTCGGGCGTTCTTCCGCCCCAACGGTACTGCACGCCGAGGTAGGAAAGCGCCGTGGAAACGACGGCGTTTCGGAATTCCTCCTCGCTCCCGTGCTGCTTAGCGTAGTAGGGGCCGAGATGGGCTTTTCGCATGTACGCCGTTTGCCCGCCGACGAGCCTCAGCTTTTCCCACGCGTCGTTTTCCTCGCAAAGGCCGAGGCTAACGACGAGCGCGCCGCGCGGCAGCGTAAGAAGCCTTGTGGCTTGGAAGCTCGGCGACGCCATGCAGTCCGCATGCGCGGCCCAAACGGTTTTTTTTGCGCCGTTTTCATAAGCCGCAAGCTCCGCGTCCGAAAAACACAGGCAGCTTTCATGCGTATGCGTTTCGTAGCGGTAGGGGGTCACGATATCGTAAAAGCCGCTTTCGTGCCTTTCGCCGTTGATCTCCACGGCCATGCCGTACAGGGCCTCGTCGTCGAGCTCGCCTTCATGCGCGGGCATCACCATGAGCGGCGCGATGGGTACGCGGATGAGCGCCTTTTTCATTCTATAAGCTCCTTTCGGTATTGGTCGAGCTCGCGCGCGTTGCCGAGCACGAAATGCCCCGGCTCAAGCTCCTCCCATACGGGAGAATCCACGGAATAGTCGTGGACGCTCGGATCGTACACGACGAGGGTCTTCTTCTTTTCGCGCTCCGGGTCCGCCATGGGGAGCGCGCTCAAAAGCGCCTTGGTATAGGGGTGCAACGGGTGGCAAAAAAGGTCCTCGCAGTTGGCGAGCTCCACGATCTCCCCCTTGTTGATAACCGCGATGCGGTCGGAGATGAAGCGCATCACGCTCAAATCGTGCGCGATGAAAAGGTACGTGAGCCCCCTCTCCTTTTGGAGCTTGCTCATGAGGTTTAAAACCTGCGCGCGGATGGAAACGTCGAGCGCCGATATCGGCTCGTCGGCGATGATGAACTGCGGCTCCATGATGAGCGAGCGCGCGATGCCGATGCGCTGGCGCTGCCCGCCCGAAAACTCGTGCGGAAAGCGCGTGGCGAACTCCGGCAGCAGCCCCACGCTCAAAAGCGCCTCCTCCACAAGCCCCATGCGCTCCCGCGCGGAAATATGCTTTTTGGTGGTGTAGGTGCCCTCCGAAACGATGTAATCCACCTTTGCCCGCTCGTTGAGCGACGCCATAGGGTCTTGGAATATCATCTGAATTTCGGAAATGACCCTTCGGTCAAGCTCCTTTGAAATTTTCCCGTCGATGCGCTCGCCCTTGTACCATATTTCGCCGCCCGATATGGGGTGGATGCGTATGATGGCGCGGCCGATGGTCGTTTTGCCGGAGCCGGATTCCCCCACGAGGCCGAAGGTCTCCCCCTTGTAAATTTCAAAGCTCACGCCGCGCACCGCCTTAAAGGCCTTTCGCCGCGAGCCGAAGGTCACCTCGAGGTTTTTTACCTCGAGCAAAACTTCACGTTCGTCTTTCATATTTCACCCTCACTCGCAGGCCCGAATATTTCGGATGTACTTGGGCGGCTCCACCTTGGGCGCGCGCGGGTCGAGAAGCCATGTGCGCGCCTTGTGCGTGGGCGTCACATCGAAATACGGCGGCTGCTCGAGGAAGTCGATCCGAAGCGCGCTCGGGTTTCGCGCCGCAAACGCGTCGCCCTCGATCCTTTTGAAAAGGTTCGGAGGCGAGCCCTCGATGGCGTAGAGGTTTTGCCCCTTCACGCCAAGCTGCGGCAGGCTCGATAGGAGCGCCCACGTATACGGGTGGCGCGGATCGTAGAAAATCTCGTCCACGTTGCCGTACTCTATGATGTCGCCCGCGTACATCACCGCCACGCGGTCGGCGATGTTGGCCACCACGCCGAGGTCGTGCGTGATGAAGATGATGGTGAGGCTGTACTTCTCCTTAAGCTCCTTCAAAAGCTTTAAAATCTGCGCCTGAATGGTAACGTCGAGCGCGGTGGTAGGCTCGTCGCAGATGAGTATTTTGGGGTTGCACGCGAGCGCGATGGCGATGACCGCCCTTTGGCGCATGCCGCCCGAAAACTCGTGCGGGTACTGCTTGTAGCGGCGTTTCGGGTCGTCGATGCCGACGTCGGCGAGCACGCCGTATACCGCCGCTTTGAGCGCCTCGCCTTTTAGCCCGCGGTGCATGGCGATGGCCTCGCCGATCTGCGCGCCGATGGTGTTAAGGGGGTTCAGGCTCGTCATGGGGTCTTGCAGGATCATGCAGATCTCTTTGCCGCGAACCTTGAGCCACTCCTTTTCCGTACGGAATTTGGCGAGGTCAATCGGCTCCTCCATGCCGCGGTAGAGTATTTCGCCGCCCTCCACGAAGCCGTTTGCGTCGAGAAGGCCGATGAAGGTCTTGTTGAGCACGCTCTTGCCGCAGCCCGATTCGCCCACGATGGCGAAGCTCTCGCCGCGGCGCACGTCGAGCGACACGCCGCGTATGGCGTGCAGCACCCTGCCGCGGAGGCTGAACTTCACATTGAGGTCTTTCACGGAAAGAATAACGTCGTTTTGCATCGGCTCCCCCCCTTATACGTGGTTCTTCGGGTCGGCCGCGTCGGAAAACGCGTTGCCCACCACGTAGAACGAAATGGTCACGATGGAAAGGATGATGGTCGGGTAGATGAGCTGGTACCCGAGCCCCGGCGTGAGCACGAGCTTCCTCCCCTCGTTGACGAGGTTCCCTAAGCTCGGCATCGTGGCCGGAAGGCCGAGGCCGATGTAGGTGACGAACACCTCGTAGCCGATGTTGGCGGGGATGGCCAGCGCGAAGCGCAGCATGATGACCGATATGATGTAGGGCAAAAGGTTCTTCGTGATGATGCGGAAGATGTTCGTGCCCAAACAGCGCGAGGCGAGGTTGTATTCGCGGTCGCGTATCACCAAAATTTGGTTGCGCACGAAACGCGCCATGCCGATCCAGCTCGTTAAAGACATCGCCACGATCATAGTAAGGATGCCCGGCCGCATGATGTACGCCACCAAAATGAGGATGATGGTGACGGGGATGTTATCGAGCACGTTGTAAATTTCGGTGAACACAAAATCGAGCTTGCGCACATAGCCCCACAGCACGCCGACCAAAATCCCCACGAACGCCTCGATGAGCGCCACCGTGGTGGAGATGAAAAGCGACGTGCGCGTGGCCTCCCAAAGCTGCGCCCAAAGGTCCTGGCCGATCTGGTTGGTGCCGAGGAGGAAGGAATCCCCCGCCTCGGTCACCTTGCCGGGCGGCACGTTTTTATAGAACAAGCCCGTGAGCGGGTTGTTGTTTACGGTAAACGCGTCGCGCTGGTTCGGCAAAACGGGCTGCACGAAGGTGAACAGCAATATGACCGCCACCACGATCACGAGAAACATCGCCACGCGGTTTTTGCCGAACACCTTAAAGGTGCTGCGCCAGTAGGAATAGTTGCTGTAGCCGGTGCGCTCCACGGCGGCCGCGTCAAACGACGCAAAGCTGAAAAGCTCCCGCTCGGTAAGGCTTTCCCGGAGCATTTCATCCATGCTCTCCTCGAGCCTCTCGAGCTTCGGGTTTTTATAGCGAAGTCCCATTACCTGCTCCCCTCCCTCTTTGCAAAGCTGATGCGCGGATCGAGCGCCACCATGAGGAGGTCGCCCAGGATGAGGCCGATGATGCCCACCGTAGCGTACAGCACCACGATGCCCTGCACCATGCTGTTATCCTGCTTTTTTATTACGTCCACCAGCAGCCCCCCCATGCCGGGTATGCTGTAGAGGGATTCGAGATAGATGGAGCCGATCACGGTATTTAATAGAGATGTGGGCAGATACTGCGCCATCGGCACGACGGCGTTGCGGAAGATGTGCTTATACATGATCTTCCCGCTCGAAACGCCCTTTATTTTGGCGAGCTGCACATAGTCCTTGGTGCTTTGATCCACCATGTAGCGCCTGAGCCACATCGCGTAATAGGCGATGTTCCCGAGCGCCATCGAAAGAACCGGCAGTATCCACGATACCCAGTTGTTGGGTTTAAAAAGGAGGCTTATGCCGAAAAGCTCCGTGCCGTAGAGCTGGATGAACAAATAATAGACCGCCGCGGGCACCGCTTCGATAAACACGATGAACGCCGTGCCGAGATGGTCGAAAAATTTACCCTTGTACTTGGCCATGAGCGTGCCCATGGGCAGCCCTAAAAGGAGCGCGAGCCCTATGGAAAGGCAGCCGAACTTCACCGAGACGGGGATCTTCGGCGCGAGAATTTCCGCCACGGGCACGTCCCTGCGATAAATGCGGGAAATGCCCAGATCGCCCTGAAAAAACGCCTTGAAAAAGTTCCAAAGCTGCTCGTACATGGGCTTTGTAAGCCCCATCTGCTCGAGGCCGTTTTGGATTTGGAAGGCGCTCATCTTTTCGTAATTGGGGAAATAGCCTTCTATGGGCATTTGCCTGAGCAGCACGAAAACGATGGAGAGTATGACGATCAGCGTCAAAAGGGAGCGCAAGAAACGCTTGGAAAGATATTTGAGCATCTTCTTTTCCTTCCGTCAAAAACAAGGCCGTGGGGCTGTCGCGTTAAAAACGCCACAGCCCCGGTCACATGCGTTAAGATGCGCTTATTCGGCTCAGGAGAGACCCATCTTAGCGAGCCAGGCCGCGTAGCTGGCCTCGTACTCCTCCATGGTGACGAAGTGATCCTTGATGGTTTGGCCCTTGTAACGGAGGTTCGACACGCCGCAGGGCGCGTACTGGCCTTCGAACAGGTCGAGCGTGGTAGAGATGTAGTAGGCGGGCATGATCATGTACGGCACGAGGATGGCGTGCTCGACAAGGAGCGCCTCGGCCTCGGCAAACGCCGCGTAGCGCGCGGCGGTATCCGTGAGCGCCTTGGCTTCCTCTATCTTGGCGTAGTACTCGGTGAGGATGGGGGTGAGGGCGTTGTTCTCATCGAGGTTCACGTCCATTTTATTGTAGGAGTTACCCTTGTGGGTTCCATCGTCGTTGAACGCGGGCGCAAAGGGTTCCGCGTAGGTGGACGGGTCTTCATAGTCGGCGCCCCAGTTGCAGCGCATAAACGAGTACACGCCCGCGCGGCGGGTCTTCGACAGGAAGCTGTCGGCCGGCGCGCCGTTGAGCACGCAGGTCACATAGTCGGCGCCGAGCACGCCCTCAATCTGCTGCTTGATGAGCGTGGATTCGCTTTCCCAATCCGCCATGTCGGTACGGTAGGTGATCACCATCTGGATGGGGAAGGTGGCGCCCGCAGCGGTGAGTTCGGCGCGCGCAAGATCGCGGTACTTGATGGCCTCGGCCTCGTTGTAGAAATTATCGGCGATACCGCTGAACTCGGGCAGTGCCGTGAAATCCGTACCGTTGACGTTTGTGAACGTCCTCGGCGTGATGGTGTTTTGGATGACCTCGGAAACGCTCTGCGAATCGGTCGCGGCAATCGCATACTCGCGGTTGAACGCATACATGATGGATTTGCGGAAGTTCTCGTTGGTCACGGCAATCTTCCAGTTTTCCGGGCCCCAGGCCGCGTCGTACTCGGGCTTGTAGTTGAAGCAGAAGAAGTACGAATAATCGGGGATCGCGCGCTCCTTGCTCAAATACTCCGGGTAGCTCGCGAGCCATTCGTCCACGATGTCGTTGCTGAGCTCCGCGTAGTTGATCTCGCCGCGCAGCACCATGGCGGGCCCAAGGGTCGATTCCTCGGCGTTGTAGGAGCGCTCGATTTTCGTGATATGGATGTTGTCGGCATCCCAGTTGTTGTAGTTTTTCAGGTACACATGCTTCACCTGCGGCTCGAACTCGGAAAGGATGAAGGAACCGCAATAGTACATTTTATCGGCGGCGGTGCCGAAGTCCGCGCCCAGTTCCTCGAGCTGCGGGCCGTAGGCCGGCATGTAGCAGACATAGGTGAGGCAGGTGGGGAAAAACGGGTAGTTGCCGGTGGTGGTATATTCAAGGGTATATTTATCCACGGCCTTCACGCCCACCTGAGTGAAATCGGTGATCTCGCCTTCCTCATACGCGGCGGCGTTCACGATGAAGCCCGAGATCATGTAGCTCGTGCCGCTCTCATATTCGGCAGTCAAAACGTATTTGGCAGCGTCCACAAAATCCTGCGCGGTCACCTCGGCGATCTCGTTGCCCTGGTAGTCGTACCACTTCACGCCCTGGCGGAGGTGGAACGTCCAAACGGTGCCGTCGGCGGAAGCCTCCCAGCTTTCCGCAAGGCCGGGCTTGAGCTCCGCGTACTGGTCGTACTCCACGAGGGTATCGATGACGTTCGCGCCCACCTGCTGATCCCAGGTGCTGGACGCGACGAGGTAGTTGAGCGTACTTACCTCGGAGGCGTAGAGGGTGCGGTAGACGGCGGCGTCATAGTCGATAACCGCCGGGGCTTCGGACACGGGCGCGCCCGGCGCGGGCGTTTGGTCGACGGCTCCCGTTTCCTGGGGCGCGGCGGGCGTGCACGCGCCGAGGGTAGCGGCTACCATCAGGAAACAAAGCGACAGGGCAAAGATTCTCTTCGTCATGGTTCGTTTCTCTCCTTGTTCATTTTTTTGGATAGCTAACGAAAGGCTGTGAGCGGAGGCAACACCGAGGCCCCCGTCTGTGGCTCTCATTCTACACGGTTTTTTATGAAAATACAACCTATTATATATTGTATACCGCGCCTCTTTTCCAAGCCTTGGGAAACGGCGTCCCAGGGGCTTCCTGTGCGGCGGCGTTCGGGCGCACTCGCTATTTTTCGTATTTTTATGCGATTTTCCGCAAAGTTCTTCCGCGGCGAGCCTCCGCAGCAGAATTTTGCTATGCGCGGTAGCGCGGCGCATTCTAACGCAGCTGAACTTTTTACGCTTTGCGCCACAAAAATTACCCTACATCTTGCAAAAGTTGTTCTTGTTCTTTTTGCCGCGCTCCGTCCGTGTATAAAAAAGCGGTTCAGCGCTTTGCCTTGCGATTTTTCTTTACAATTTTATTTTAGAAAAATAGAGGGTTAAACGATTGACGGAGCCGCTATTTCATGTATAATAGTGTGGACTTTTCTTGTCAGGAGGCGCACGCCGAGCCATATGGATGAAGTTTTCGAGGAATATCTGCTTTCCAACGATTACGATCGCTTCGAGGGATATCTTCTAAGCATCGTACGCGACGCTTTTCGCGCGGGCTTCCTCGCGGGGCTTACCGCGAGGGACGGCCCCTTGCGCAGCTTCCCCGCGCCGGAAGCGCAGAACGAGGGCTAAGCATAGCGCGCTGGTTCCTTACCCGTCGGCCATGCGGCCTTTATTTAAGCTCGGGCAGCTCATATACCCCAAACCGTTCGCAATCGCGTGCGATAAAGGGCGTAAGGAGCGTCTTCATGCGCGCTTTGTCCGCCCAAACAAACGCCGTATGTTCGTTTGATAGCGTTACCTTATCGCTTTGCGCTTTGCAAAGCCACGTCAGCACCACCACATGCCTGCGCTCATGCTTTAAAAACCCGTCTGCGTACAAAAGCCGCTCCACCGTTACCGGGAGCCCGGCTTCCTCCATGATCTCGCGCTTTAGCGCCGCTTCCAAATCCTCGCCGAATTCCAGCCTGCCGCCCGGAAACTCGTACTGCCCCGCGCCGAAGGGATCGTAATCGGATCGCTTCAACAGAAGCGCTTTGCCCTCGTGCACCACGAGCCCCTTTACGGCCACGCCGGTGGTTTTTCCGCCTGCCATGCGTTCACCTTTCCCCTTAGGTTTTATGCAGCTTAAGCTTTCTTTCGCGCTTCCATTTTTCGCTCTGCACCACGTACACCATCATCACGACCGTAACGAGATACGGCGTGGCGGCCGTGAGCGTGCTCGGCACGCCCACCGATTGCAGCCTTAGGCCCAGCGCGTCGAGGAAACCGAACAAAAGCGCCGCGAGGAATACGCGCGGCGGGTTCGCCATGCCGAAGATGACGCACGCGAACGCGATGAAGCCGCGGTTGGCGCTCATGCCCTCGGTGAACATGGTAAGATACCCAAGCGAGAGGTGCGCGCCCGCGAAGCCGCAAAGCACGCCGCAGATGAGGCTCGCAAGGTATTTCATCCTCTCCGGGCTCACGCCGGCGCTCCGAAGCGATTCCGGGTGCTCGCCCGCCGCGCGAAGCCTGAAGCCCCAAGGGGTTTTGTAGAGGAACACCCATGTGACAAGCACCAAAAGCCACGAGACATATACGAACAGCGTGTTGTTGTTGAGAAGCTCCCCCAAGACCGGCACGCCGTCGAGAAAGCCCATATGGAGCGCCGGGATGGGCATGATGCCGGGGTCGGAAAACGCGCCCTTCACGCCGAAGGCGGTGCGCAGCAAAAAGACGGTGACGCCGCCCGCGAAGATGTTGAGCGCCACGCCGATGATGAACTCGTCGCTTTTGAATTTGATCACAAATAAGCCGAACAGCAGCCCAATAAGGATGCCCGCCAGCACCGCCGCAAGCACGCCCATGGCCGCGGAGGCAAAAAAGTAGCTCGCCGCCACCGCCGCAAACGCCCCCACGAGGATCATGCCGTCCATGCCGATGTTCATAATGCCCGCATGCTCTGTGAAAAGCCCGCCGAGCGCCGCAAGCACGATGGGCGTGGAGGTGCGAAGCGTATTTTGCAAAAGCGCAACGTTGAAAATATCGTTCATATCCCCTTGCCCTGCGCCCCCTCTCCCCGAATTCTAAGCCTTGCCGCGCGCCGCGCGCGCTTTTCCCGGATCGAGGCCGTGACGCCGCTTTCCGCCGCCATGAAGAAGATGATGATGGATTGTATCACGAGGATCAGCTCGCTCGAAATGCCGAGGTTCAATTCCATGGCGCTGCCGCCGATCTTGAGCGCGGCGAAGAACACGCTCATCAAAAGGATGCCCATCGGCTCGTAGCGCATGATCATGGCGACGAGCATGCCGTCGAAATAAAAACCATTGGAAAGGGATTCCACGAAGCGCCCGTGGATGCCGTACACCTCGAACATGCCGACCGCGCCGCACATCGCGCCCGAGGCGACCATGGCGAGTATCGTGATGCGGTCCACGGGAAGCCCCGAAAAAAACGCAAAGCGCCGGTTTTCCCCCGTGAGCTTCATTTCGTAGCCCGTGGCGGTGCGGCTCATCACATACCACACCAAAAGGGCGATGCCCGCCGCGTAAAATATGCCCGTTGTGAGGTCGCTAAGCGGTATCAGCTTAAAAAAACGCGCCGACGCCTCGATCGCGGGCGTGCCCGCTACGATGCCCTTTTCGGAGGTCTTGAGCGGCCCGTTGGCGAGGTATACGCAAACGTAGATGGCCGCGGAGTTGAGCATCACGGTGGTGATGACCTCGTTGACCTTGAGCTTCACCTTCAAAAGCGCGGGGATGAGCGCGTACAGCCCGCCCGCCGCGCACGCCGCGAGAAACGCCAGCGGTATCGCGATCACGGCGTTTAAGCCGCTCAAAAGCACGCCCGCCATGGCCGCCGCCATGCCGCCCAGAAAAAGCTGGCCCTCGCCGCCCACGTTGAAGATGCCCGCGCGCGCGCCCACCGCCGTAGCGAGCGCCGTGATGGAAAGGGTGACGGTTTTAGCCATTGTATTGCCGAGCACGCGCGGCGAGCCGAAGCTGCCGCGGATAAGCTCCGCGTAGGCGGCGATGGGATCGTGCCCCGTGAGCAAAATGATCAGCGCGCCAAGTACAAGCGCCGCGAACACGCTTATGAACAGGGAAATGAGGTAGCCCTTATCGGGCCGTTTCGCCGTCATGCGCTGCCTCCCTTCCGCCCACCATCATGCGGTAGCCGATCTCCGCCTTGTCGAAATGCCCCGCCGCGAACTCGCCCGTGATTTCCCCCTCGAAGAGGGTCACGATGCGATCGCTCAGGCGGAACACCTCGTCGAGATCGGCGCTCGACAGAAGGATGGCCGCGCCCTCGTTGCGCTTGTGCAAAATGAGCTTATGGATGAACTCCATGGCACCTATGTCCACGCCGCGCGTGGGCTGCGAGATCGCCAAGACCGGCGTTTCAAACGAGAACTCGCGCGCCGCCACAAGCTTCTGGATGTTGCCGCCCGAAAGCGAGCCCGCCTTGGTATGGATGCCCGCGGCGCGGATATCGAACCGATGGTAGACCTCTTCGGCGTATCGCGCGATGCTCATGCGTTTAAAGTGCTCGCCGCCCGCGGCGAACTCCCTTTTGCGGTGCTTGCCGACCATGAGGTTTTCCACCACGTCCGCCTCTCGGGAAACGCCGGTTTTGAGCCTGTCCTCCGGGATGTGCGAAAGCCCCGCGCGGCGTATCGCGCCGGGATCGAGGCCGGTTACGTCCGCGCCGCGGAGCAGCACCTTGCCGCTTTGCGGCTTTCGAAGGCCGGTGACGGCCTCAAAAAGCTCGCTCTGCCCGTTGCCCTCCACCGCCGCGATGCCCACGATCTCGCCCGCGCGCACGGATAAGTTTACGCCGCGCACGGCGCTAAGCCCGCGGTCATTGGCCACGCGAAGCCCCCTCGCCTCGAGCGCGACTTCGCCCGGTTCGCCCGTTTTTTCAAGCTCGCCGAAAAGCACGTCGCGCCCCACCATGAGCGAGGCGAGGCTTCGCTCGGTGACGTTTTTCGTCTCCTCGAGGCCTACGAGCCTCCCCTGCCGCATCACGCCCACACGGTCGGAAATGGCCGTAACCTCGTAGAGCTTGTGCGTGATGACGATCACCGTCATGGCCTTTTCGCGCGCCACGCGGCGGATCACGGAAAAAAGCTCCTCGGTCTCCTGCGGGGTCAAAACGGCGGTCGGCTCGTCGAGAATGAGGATGTCCGCACCCCTGTAAAGGGTCTTTAAAATTTCCACGCGCTGCTGGAGCCCCACGCTCAAATCGCTCACGCGCGCCTGAGGGTCCACGTTAAGCCCGTATTCCGCGATAAGCGCGCGCGTGCGGGAAACGGCGGCGCGCCCGTCGAAAAAAACGCCCATTTTTCGCGGCTCGCGCGAGAGCACGATGTTTTCCGCCACGGTAAACGAGGGTACCAGCATGAAGTGCTGGTGCACCATGCCCACCCCGCGGGAAATGGCCTCCTTGGGCGAAAAGCGCCTTATGCGCTCGCCCTTTATGAACACCTCTCCGTCGGTAGGCGGGAGGATGCCGTAGAGCACGTTCATCAGCGTGCTCTTTCCGGCGCCGTTTTCGCCCACCAGCGCCAGCACCTCGCCGCGCTTCACGCAAAGCGACACTTTGTCGTTGGCAAGCACGCCCGGAAATTGCACGGATACGTTTTTAAGCTCCACCGCATGTCCGTCAGCGCAGTTCAAAGCCTGTCCTCCGGAATTCAATTTTTAATCTGAAACAGTCTTGATTATATAATATATAATAAGGAAAGCACCTCTGTCAAAAAGAGCTTCGCGCGGGCGGCTTACACCGCCCGCGCGAAGAAAAGCGTCAGCGCGTCGTATCTACGGTGATCTCCCCGCCGATGATCTTCTGCTTGAGTGCTTCCACCTCGGCCTTGAGCGCATCGCTCACCTGCTGTGCCGAGCCCGCCTCGCCGTAGCCCACGTCGATGAAGCCCGAAGCCATATCGGCCACCCGGGTAGTGCCGCCGTTCCATGTGCCGTCGTTGAGAAAAGCTGCCACGGTATCGTAAATGGAGGTGCCCACCTGCTTGATCATGGAGCAAACGATCACATCGGGGTTGATGTATTTCTGGTCGGAATCGACGCCGATGGCGTATTTGCCCTGCTCGGCGGCCGCTTCGAACACGCCCTCTCCCGTTTTGCCCGCGATCTGGAACACCACGTCGCAGCCCTTGCCGTAAAGGGTGAGCGCGCATTCCTTGCCCTTGGCGGGATCCTCGTAATCCTCCGCGTAATTGACCTCCACCTGGCAGGCGGGGTTCGCGTACAACGCGCCCTGCTTGTAGCCTACGATGAAGTCGTTGATGGTATCGCCGTCCACGCCGCCCACCGCGCCGACCTTGCCGGTTTGGGAAAGCTTGGCCGCGATGTAGCCCACGAGGAAAGAGCCCTCGTTTTGCGCGTACTTGATGTTATAAATGTTAGAAATGCCCTCTACCGCCTCGTCCACGTAGATGAACTTGGTATCCGGGAGCTCCGGCGCGACCTCGGCGAGGCCGTCGGCAAACTGCCAGCCCACGGCGACCACGAAGTCGCAGGTCTCCGCGGCGTTGATGAGCTGCTGCTTGAACATGGAGGCGTCCTCCTTGCACTCGATGACCTTGCCCTCGATCCCGTAATCGGCGACGAGCCTGTCGAGGCCCGACTTGGCCGAGTCGTAGAACGAACGGTCGCCGAGGCCGCCGGCCACGACGATCGCGACGCGCACCTTATCGTCGTCCTTGGATGCACCGCCCGAGCAGCCGCTGAGCACGGCCGCCGTCATAAGGAGCGCGAGCGCAAGAGAAAGTAATTTTTTCATAATATATTTTCTTCCCTCCAAAAAAAGTGTTTGATCGCGGCCAAAAGCGGAAAAACCGCGCAAATAGGCGCCTTTACCGTTGCCGCCGAAATCATTATACAAAGAAGATGCGCCTTTTTCAACCGCGGTATCCTGAAATATTTCCTGTAATCTACAAGACATCCGTAATTGACAGATGCGGCCGGACGCTGTAATATACAAATACTCTTGAATGTTATCATCGAAACCTGTATAACAGAATGCGGCGTCCAGCCCGGCCGAGAAGTCCGGCCTGCAGGAAGGAGAACGAGCTTCATGTGGAAGTACATTCTTAAAAGAATCGGACTTGCCATCGTGACGGTATTCATCATCACTACCATCACCTTTTTTGCGATGAACGCAATTCCCGGCGGTCCGTTCGAAAAGGAAAAGGCGCCCGATCCGGCGGTTCGCGCCGCGCTCGAGGCGCGTTTCCACCTCGATAAACCCGTAGGCGAGCAATACCTTTACTACCTTGAGGATATGTTCAAGGGCGATTTCGGCATTTCGCTCAAGTCCGGGCGCGATATCGCGCAGACGATCAGCGAGTCCTTCGCCATCAGCGCCAAGCTCGGCGGCGCGGCCGCCTTGGTCGCGCTGGCTTTCGGCCTTTTCTTCGGCGCCGCCGCGGCGCTCACCAGAAACGGCGTCCTCGACAGAACGATCATATTTTCAACGACGCTGTTCGTTTCGGTGCCGAGTTTCGTGCTCGCAACGATTTTGCTCTTGGTATTCTGTCTGAAGCTCGGCTGGTTCCCCGTGTTTTCCATCGAGACGCAGAGTTACTTCCTGCCCATCGTTGCGCTTGCGCTCTACCCCATGAGCTACATCACAAGGCTCACCAAGTCCAGCATGCTCGACGTGCTCGGACAGGACTATATACGCACCGCGCGCGCCAAGGGCCTCAGCGAAAACAAGGTCATCTATAAGCACGCGCTCAAAAACGCGCTCATTCCCGTGATCACCTATATGGGGCCGATGGTCGCTTATATCCTCACCGGCAGCCTCGTCGTGGAAACGGTATTCACCATCGGCGGCTTGGGCGCCAAGTTCGTGACGGGCATCACCAACCGCGATTATCCCATGATCATGGCGACCACGATCTTCCTCTCGGTTCTCATGGTTATCGCCACGCTCATCAGCGACCTTATTTACAAGGTCGTCGACCCCAAGATCACCTTTGAATAAGGAGGCGCACAGAGAATGAACGAACAGGGTCAACTCCCCAAAAAGCACCTGCTGAGCCTTCAGTTGGACCTTTCCTCCTTCGCGCCCGCCGACGAATCGGAAAAGGAAATGCACGCGCAGATGCGCGAGCCCTCCACCTTCTTTAAGGACGGCATGCGCAAGCTCTTTAAAAACCCTCTGGCGGTAGGCAGCCTGATCGTGCTGTTTCTGCTGATCGTCGTTATCGTATTCGCGCCGCTGGTGGTGCCCTACGGCTACGAGGAAATGATTACCGTAAACGGCGTGCGCGACAAGAGCGCGAAAAACCTCCCGCCCATGACCTACTCGCAGCTCGAGCAGAAGGCGATCGCGGAGGGTCAAGAGCTGTTCCCGCACATTTTCGGCACGGACTCCTTAAGCCGCGACTATTTCATCCGCGTGGTGTACGGCGCGCGCGTATCGCTTCTGGTTGGCTTCTTCGCGAGCCTGATCGTGCTCGTGCTCGGCCTTGTGTACGGTTCCATCTCCGGCTATGTGGGCGGCAGGGTGGACCTTGCGATGATGCGCATCGTGGATATCATCTACTCGCTGCCCGACATGCTGATGATTATATTGCTCTCCGTGGTGCTCGACTCCTTGCTAAAGGAAGCCCTCGTGGGAACGGTGCTTGAAAAGCTCGGCACCAACATGATAAGCTTATTCGTGGTGTTCGGTCTGCTTTACTGGGTGGGCATGGCGCGCCTCGTGCGCGGCCAGATCCTCTCCATCAAAAAGAACGAATACGTGATCGCGGCGCGCGCCCTGGGCGCGAAGGGCGGGCGCATCGTCAGGAAGCATATCCTGCCCAACTGCATGAGCGTCATCTTCATCTCGACCGCGCTGCAGGTGCCGTCGGCCATCTTCACCGAAAGTTTCCTGAGCTTCGTGGGCCTCGGCGTACAGGCGCCCATGCCGAGCCTCGGCTCCCTCGCGAACGCCGCGCGGCAGGGCCTGCAAAGCTACCCGTATAAACTGGTATTCCCGGCGGTCGCCATCTGCCTCATCGTTCTGGCCTTTAACCTTTTGGGCGACGGCTTGCGCGACGCCTTCGACCCCAAATTAAGGAAGTGATCGTATGAGCGAGAATTTATTGCAGGTTAAAAACCTTCAGACGCAGTTCGCCACCGATGCGGGTATCGTAAAAGCCGTAAACGGTATTTCGTTCAACCTCGAAAAGGGCAAGGTGCTCGGCATCGTGGGCGAATCCGGCTCCGGCAAGAGCGTTACCGCCTATTCCATTTTGCGCATCCTCGTGGACCCCGGCAAGGTCGTGGGCGGCGAGGTTCTCTTCGAGGGCGACGACGTGCTCCGATACTCCAGGCGGCAGATGCGCAGCTTCCGCGGCGAGAAGATCAGCATCATCTTTCAGGATCCCATGACGAGCCTTAACCCGGTGTACACCATAGGCAACCAGCTCATGGAGACCATCCTTCTCCACACCGACCGCAACCGCGAGCAGGCGCGCGACCGCGCCGTTGAAATGCTTACGCTCGTGGGCGTGAACGACCCGGAGAAGCGCATCAAGCAATACCCGCACGAGCTGTCCGGCGGCATGCGCCAGCGCGTGATGATCGCCATGGCGCTCGCGTGCGAGCCCGATATTCTGATCGCAGACGAGCCCACCACGGCGCTCGACGTGACCATTCAGGCCCAGATTCTCGAGCTGATGCAGAGCCTTCAGCAGAAGCTCGGCATGGCCATCATCATCATCACGCACGACCTCGGCGTAATCGCCGACATGTGCGACGAGATCATCGTCATGTACGCCGGCCGCGTGTGTGAGCGCGGCACCGCCGACGAGATTTTCTACAACCCCAAGCACGAATATACCAAGGGCCTTTTGCGCTCCATCCCCAAGCTCGGCGCGGGGCACATCCGCCTGCAGCCCATCGGCGGCTCTCCGGTGGATTTATTAAACCTGCCGAAGGGCTGCGCTTTTGCCTCCCGCTGCGACTGCGCTATGAAGATATGCCTTAAGGAGCAGCCCGAGGAGATTTTTGTCGCAAAGGATCATCTTGCGGCCTGTTGGATGAACGTGAAGAACGTTTACGAGGAAGCCGCCGAAAATGCGACCGGAGGTGAAAATAAATGAGCACACCTCTTCTCGAGGTCAAAAACCTGAAACAGTACTTCCCCATCAAAACGGGCCTGTTCGAGACCACGCCTTTAAAGGCCGTGGACGACGTTTCCTTCTCGCTGCAAGAGGGCGAGACGCTCGGCCTTGTGGGCGAATCGGGCTGCGGAAAAACCACCGTAGGCCGCACGATTTTGCACCTTTACAAGCCCACCGGCGGCGAGGTCTACTTCGACGGCGAGCTTATTACCGAAAAGAACATCGACGCGCACCGCAAGGATATGCAGATCGTGTTCCAGGACCCGTATTCGTCGCTCAACCCGCGCATGACGGTGGGCGACATCATCGGTGAGCCGCTCGACATCCACCGCGCCACCCGCGCCGAGCGCCGGGAAAAGATCGAATACCTGCTCGATCTCGTTGGCCTTTCGAGCGAGCACGCCACGCGCTACGCGCACGAGTTTTCGGGCGGCCAGCGCCAGCGCATCGGCATCGCGCGCGCACTCGCGGTAGACCCGCGCTTCATCGTGTGCGACGAACCCGTTTCCGCGCTCGACGTTTCCATTCAGGCGCAGATCATCAACACCTTCGAGGATCTGCAGCAAAAGCTCGGCATCGCCTACCTTTTCATCGCGCACGACCTTTTGATCGTGCAGCATATCAGCAAGCGCATCGCCGTGATGTACCTCGGCAAAATCGTGGAGATCGCCGAAGCCGACGCGCTCTGCGAGCACCCGGTGCACCCGTATACGATGTCGCTGATGTCCGCTATCCCCGTGCCCGATCCGGAAACGGCGAGAAGGCGCCACCGCATCGTGCTCGAGGGCGATGTGCCGAGTCCCCTCAAAATGCCCAGCGGCTGCTCGTTCCGCACGCGCTGCCGGTACGCCACCGAGCAATGCGCCACGGCGGTTCCCCCGCTCACCGAGCGCGAAGCCGGCCGCTTCGTCGCCTGCTGGAACAAATAACTTTCAGGCGCAGGGGTTCGCCTTACCTTACGGTATCAGCCGGTGCCGGAAACTTCCGGCCGCGGTTGCTATAAAAAATAAGGAGGAAGAAACATGAAGACCACGAAACTCATCGCGCTGCTCATCGCTCTGCTGATGGTTTTCTCGATCGCGGCAGCCTGTCAGCCCGCCAATGAAGGCGGCAACAACAACACGCCCGCGCCCGCCGCGCCCGCGACTACCGACGGCGGCGCCACCGCCCCCGTAGAGACCGATCCCCGTCCCGAGTGGGCAAGCTACGACAGCCTGATCACCGAGATCAAAACCACGACCGACTTCGCAAACCGCGTGGAGCTGATGCACCAGGCTGAGGACAAGCTCATGGATACCGGCGCTGTCATGCCTATTTACTATTACAACGACAGCTACATGATGAAGTCCGACATGACCGGCTTCTACTCGAACCTTTTCGGCACGAAGTTCTTCGCGGGCGTCACCGTTGGCGGCAACACCACGCTGAAGCTCCAGATCGCTTCCGAGCCCGATCGTCTCGACCCCGCCCTCAACAGCAGCGTTGACGGCGCCTGCCTCGCGGCGAACAGCTTCGGCGGCCTTTACACCTACGGCCCCGACGGCCTGCCCGCCCCCAACTTCGCCACCGGCTATGAAATGTCCGCCGATGGCCTGACCTATGTGTTCACCCTCCGCGACGGCCTTATGTGGAGCGACGGCTCGCCCCTTACCGCCAAGGACTTTGAATACTCCTGGAAGCGCGCTGCCAACCCGCAGACCGGCGCCGATTACTCCTACATGTTCGCCGGCATCGCCGGTTATGGCGACGCCGATCCCAATGCGCTCCAAGTCACGGCCGACGGCAACAAGCTCACGGTCGTTCTGAGCGCGCCGTGCGCCTACATGCTCGACCTTATGGCGTTCCCGACCTTCTTCGCCGTGAAGCAGGATCAGGTTGAGGCCGCCCCGGGCTACCTCAACGCCGACGGCACCATTGCCGATGCCGGCGCCTGGGCGCTTGAAGCCGGCTTCGTCTCGAGCGGCCCGTTCGTGCTCGAGAGCTGGACCCACAACGAGAGCATGGTCTACGTGAAGAACCCCAACTACTGGGATGCCGCCAACGTGAAGTGCGAGCGCCTGGAGTTCATGCTTTCCGCGGATGACGTGGCGATCTACGCCGCCTACCGCGCGGGCGACCTGAGCTTCATCGATACCGTTCCCAACGATGAAATTCAGACCCTGCTCCAGACCAACGATCCCGAGTTCTACGTAGTGCCGCAGCTCGGTACCTACTATGTGGAATTTAACGTCAAGTCCCCGCTGTTCACGGGCAAGACCCCCGAAGAGGCTTCCGCGATGCGCCGCGCGTTCAGCTTGCTGATCGACCGCGAGTACATCTGCGAGGTCGTGGGCCAGACCGGCCAGATCCCGGCCACCAGCTTCATCCCCTCGGGCATGCTCAATGGTAACGGCGGCGTGTTCAAGGATGCGAGCGGCTGGAACTACCCCAACGGTGAAGACGGCTACGTAGGCACCACCCCCGAAGTGGAACAGGCGATCGCCCTGCTCGAGAGCGCCGGCTATACGTTCGAAAACGGCAAGCTCTCCGCATCGACCCCGATCAACTTCGAGTACCTCATCAATGAGAGCACCGGCCACGTCGCCATCGCCGAGTGCATCCAGCAGGATCTTGCGGCCGTGGGCATCAACATGACCATCCGCACGCTCGACTGGGATACCCTGCTTGCCGAGCGCAAGGCCGGTAACTACGATATCTCCCGTGCCGGCTGGATCGCAGACTTCAACGACCCGATCAACATGCTTGAAATGTGGATCACCGAGTCCGGCAACAACGATTGCCAGTTCGGCAGGTAAGCGTTTCCAAGCGTAAGTTCAGCACACGAGGCCGCCGCGGGATTCCGCGGCGGCCTTTTTAGCTAAACCCCGTGCGCGCCGCGCGGGATTATGCTATACTTGTTATCAACTCATATCTTCGACTTTCGCAAAGAGGAGCGGTTCCGCTATGACAGAAAACCAGTATGCCAAGAACCGGTGGACCTTCGGCCTAGGCACCATAGGGCGCGACATGCTCTACACCCTCGTGAGCATGTATCTTTTATTCTACATGACGGAGGTCGTAAACCTCGACGACGCCACCATGTGGTGGATTACGGTCGTTTTGCTCGTGGCGCGTATTTTCGACGCCGTAAACGACCCCATCATGGGCGCCATTGTCGATAACACGCGCGGCAAGCACGGCAAGTTCAAGCCTTACATCGCATGGGGCGCGCTCGGCACCGCCGTCATCACCGTGCTGATGTTTGCGGATTTCAAGCTCACGGGCATCGCCTATGTGATCTTCTTCGCTATTTTATACCTGCTGTGGGACGTGGCCTTCACCGCCAACGACATCGGCTACTGGTCTATGCTGCCCTCGCTTTCGCTCGACCAGAAGGAGCGTGAGAAGATCGGCGCCATCGCCCGCATCTGCGCAAACGTGGGCCTGTTCGTGGTGGTAGGCGCCATCATGCCCCTTACCGGCTGGCTCGGCGACGTGTTCGGCTCCGATATGAAGGGCTGGTTCGTATTCACCCTCGCCTGCGCGGCGCTGATGGTGGGCGGACAGGCCATTACGGTGTTCGGCGTGCGTGAGCCGCACCTCGCTGCGGAGCCGCAGGAAAACGCCAGCCTCAGGGAGCTTGGACGCGCCATCTTTAAAAACGACCAGCTCATGTTCACCGCCATATCCATGTCGCTTTTTATGATCGGCTACTCCATCACCACAAGCTTCGGCACCTACTATTTCAAATACGTATACGGCAACGAAAACATGTATTCCATCTTCGGCGTGGTGCTGGGCGTGGCGCAGATACTCGCCCTCGCCATCTTCCCGCTGTTCAGCAAAAAGTGGAACCGCAAGGTGCTCTATACGCTCGGCACCATTTTGGTACTCTTAGGCTATGCCGTGTTCTTCTTTGTGCCGGACGGCGCAACAGCGCTTTTCGGCCTCATGCTCGACCCGATGGTGTTCATCGGCACCGCGGGCATGCTATTGTTCATCGGTCAGGCGTTCATACAGCTTTTGATGCTTATGTTCCTCGCCGACAGCATTGAGTACGGCCAGTGGAAGCTCGGCCGCCGCAGCGAAAGCGTGACCTTTGCGCTGCAGCCCTTCATCAATAAGATCGGCGCGGCCATCGCTAACGCCGTCGTGGGCGCGACCGTTATCGTTTCCGGCATCAACAGCGCCGCCACCCCCGCCGACGTCACGCCCGCGGGCATCAACTCGCTCAAGGTCGCCATGTTCGCTCTGCCCCTCGTCACGATCGTGCTCGGCTACATCGTGTACCTGTGGAAATTCAAGATCGACGAGAAGATGTATGCAAAAATACTCGAGGATTTGAAGGCCCGCGGCGAGATACGGGAGTAAGCGGTTCTTTTCTTTGAAAAGAAAAGAACCAAAAGAAACTTTTGACGGATAATTAAAAGAAAGGCTTCTCGCGCTCGGCGCGGCGCGGGCTGAATGGAATTACCCGCCCGACGCGGACTTTGTGGTGCTGCGCGACCCCGACGGCAACCCGTTTTGCGTTGCGCAAAAGTAAGGACGTTTTACGAAAAAGGGCGGGATGAAAATCCCGCCCTCTCTTTTACCCTAACGAACCGCCGCCGTGAGCCGCTCCCCGTCGTAATCCACAATAAACACCGTGTCCGGCGCGGGGTCGGTTTCGATGATTTTGCGTGCGAGCAGCGTTTCCAGCTTGCTCGACAGCAGCCTTTTGAGCGGCCTTGCGCCGTACTGCGGGTCGTACCCCGCCTCGGCGATGTACGCCTTGGCCGCGTCGGTAAGCTCTACGGAGAGCCTGCGCTCCGCGAGCCTTTTTTGAATGTCCTTAAGCTGCAAGTCCATGATGCTGTAAATTTCGCCGCGGCTCAAAGGCTTGTAGAACACGATATCGTCGATGCGGTTTAAAAACTCCGGCCGGAAGCTCCTTTTTACCAATACCTCCACCTGGTTGCGGGCCGCTTCCGTAAGCTCGCCGTTCTCGATGCCCTCGAGGATGTAATTGGAGCCCAAGTTGGAGGTCATCACGATGACGGTATTTTTAAAATCCACCGTCCTGCCTTGCGAATCGGTGATGCGTCCGTCGTCGAGCACCTGCAGCAAAACGTTAAACACGTCCGGATGCGCCTTTTCGATCTCGTCGAAAAGCACCACGCAGTACGGGCGGCGGCGCACGGCCTCGGTGAGCTGCCCACCCTCGTCGTAGCCGACGTAGCCCGGCGGCGCGCCGATGAGCCGCGACACGGAGAATTTCTCCATGTACTCGCTCATGTCGATGCGCACGAGGTTGTTTTCATCGTCGAACAGCGCCTCGCTGAGCGCCTTGGCGAGCTCCGTTTTGCCCACGCCCGTGGGGCCGAGGAACAAGAAGCTGCCGATGGGCTTTTTGGGGTCCTTCAGCCCCGAGCGGGTGCGAAGGATGGCGTCGCACACGGTTTCGACCGCCTCGTCCTGCCCGATGACCCGCGCGTGGAGGATGGTGTTGAGGTGTAATAGCTTTTCGCGCTCCCCCTCCACGAGCTTCGCCACGGGGATGCCCGTCCAGCGCGACACGATGCGGGCGATTTCATCCTCGCCCACGCGGTCGCGAAGGAGGCCGGAGGTTTTACCCTGCTCGAACAGCGCTTCCGCCTCGGCAAGCCGCTCCTTGAGCTTGGGCAGCTTGCCGTATTTAAGCTCGGCTGCGCGTGAAAGGTTGTATTCGCGCTCGGCCTTTTCCATATCGGCGTTGAGCTGCTCGATCTCGCCGCGAAGCCGCTGCACGTTTTTGATGGAATCCTTCTCGTTTTCCCAGCGCGCTTTAAGGCCGTTGAACACGTCGCGCTCCTTGGAAAGCTCCTGCCTGATTTCCTCCAGATGCTCGAGCGACAGCTTGTCACTTTCCTTTTTGAGCGCCGCCTCCTCGATCTCGAGCTGCATGATGCGGCGGGAGATTTGATCGAGCTCCAAGGGCATGGAATCCATCTCCGTGCGGATCATGGCGCAAGCCTCGTCCACGAGGTCAATGGCCTTATCCGGCAGAAAGCGGTCGGAAATGTAGCGGTTCGAGAGCGTGGCCGCGGCGATAAGCGCGTTGTCGTTGATCTTCACGCCATGGTACACCTCGTAGCGCTCCTTGAGGCCGCGGAGTATGCCTATGGTATCCTCCACGCTCGGCTCCTCCACCATAACGGGCTGAAAACGGCGCGAGAGCGCGGCGTCCTTTTCGATGTACTTGCGGTACTCGTCGAGCGTGGTCGCGCCGATGCAGTGCAGCTCGCCGCGCGCGAGCATGGGCTTTAAAAGGTTGCCCGCGTCCATTGCTCCCTCGGTTTTGCCCGCGCCCACGATGTTGTGAAGCTCGTCGATAAATAAGATGATGCGGCCTTCGCTGCGCTTCACTTCATTCAGCACGGCCTTCAGGCGCTCCTCGAACTCGCCCCTGAACTTTGCGCCCGCGATCAGCGCGCCCATGTCGAGCGAGAAGATGCTGCGCTCCTTGAGCGACGCGGGCACGTCGCCGCGCACGATGCGCTGCGCCAGGCCTTCGGCGATGGCGGTTTTGCCCACGCCCGGCTCGCCGATCAAAACGGGGTTGTTCTTCGTTTTGCGCGAGAGGATGCGGATGACGTTTCTAACCTCCTCGTCGCGGCCGATCACGGGGTCGAGCTTTTGCTTGCGCGCGAGCTCCACAAGGTCTTGGGCGTATTTTTTAAGCGCGTCGTAGGTATCCTCCGGCGTGTCGCTCGTAACGCGTGTGCCGCCCCTGACCGCGTTGAGGGCCTTTAGAAACTCGTTCTTATGGATGTTGAAGCGGCGGAGCATTTCGCCCACAGGCCCGTTTGGCGCGTCCATAAGGCCAAGCGCAAGGTGCTCCACGGAAACGTACTCGTCCTTCATGCGCCCGGCTTCCTTTTCGGCCTCGTTGAGCGCGCGGTCGAGCTCCTGCGTCACATACACCTTATCCGCTTCCCGCCCGCCGCCCGTCACCGCGGGCATGGCGTTGAGCCCAGCTTCGAGCGCCTCCGTAAGCGCATCAACATCCGCGCCCATGCGCGAAAAAAGGCTTGCGATAAGCGAGTTTTCCTGACGCAGAAGCGCCAGCAAAAGGTGCTCCTCGTCGAGCTGCTGGTGGCTGTGCTCAATCGCGACGCCCTGCGCCTCCTGCACCGCCTCGAGGGATTTTTGTGTAAATTTGTTGGCGTTCACGCGCCGTCACCTCCTTGGGGTTTTCATTCGGTACGATTATAACAGCACATTATAGTATGGCCGTGAAGAAAGCGAAGAAGATTTTGAAAGATTTGTGAAAGGCGTACGAAAAAAGGCATGCCGCGGCGGAGAACCGTTGCGCATGTCTTTCCTTTTCTTTGCGGGAAATGAAGCGGGCTTTACGCGCTCTCCTTCCCGGATGCCCCGGCGTCCGACCGCGCTTTTGCGTACCGGACGACACGGAGCAGCGTAAACGCGGCGACGCCCAAAAGGAGCAGCCCGCCCGCGAGGTACCAGAGGTATCTGAAATCGGCATGCGCGCTTACGAGAGCCCCGCACAACGAAGCGAGAAGCCCGCCGATCTGCAGCGCGAACGAAAAAAGCGAAAGAATGCTCGCGCGCTGCTCCGGCGGCGCCTGTTGGTTTAAAAGAGCGCTTTCGGCCACGCCGCCGCTTCCGAGGAACAAGTAGAGGAGCGCGTAAACGCCTACAAACGGCAGCGTTTTCCCGGGAAGCGCAAGCAGCCCGAGGCACGCGCCAAAAAGCGCCTTAAGCCCGAGCGACGCCGCGACGCCGCCGCGCGGGCACCTTGTTAAAAGCCGCTCGGCAAGCTTGCTGCCCAAAACCACGCAGGCAAAGCCAAAAAAGCTGACCGCCCCGAAAACGGCGGGGAGCGGCGAAAGCGATAAAAGCGCCGGCTGCCAATAGGTTTCTATGGAGATGAGCGCAAAGCCCGTGAGTGCGGAAAACACAAGAAGCATGCGCACCGTTCCCCCTTGCGCGGCAAAGGAGAGGCTTTCGCGCACCTGCACACCCAGATGCTTAAGCTTTAAGGCTTCACCTTCCGCGCGCGGGGGTAAAACCTCGCGCACGAAGATGGCCGTGCCCAAAAAAACCAGCGCGGAAAGCGCAAGGGTTGTGGCAAGGTTACCCTCGTACCGCGCGCCGAGGCCAGAGATCAGCCCGCCCGCGAGCGCGCCCGCCGCCAGGCCCACGCTTTCCATCACGGAAATCTGCGCGGACACCTTTACGATTTCTCCCCCGCTTGAGACGGCCTCGTCCATCGCCAGCGCGTCGATGCTGCCGGAGGAAAACGCGCGCCCCAGGCCCTGCAGCACCATGGCGGCGGCGAGCATGGGGACGGCGTTGGACAAAAGCAAAGCGCAGCAGCTTATACCGCGCAGCGCGGCGGAAACCAAATACGCCTTTTTCCGGCCGCACAAATCCGCGAATACGCCGCTTGGGAATTCCGCCGCGATCACCGTAAGGGAATAGATGCCGAGAAAAAGCGACACGTTTTGGATGGATGCCCCATGCGCGAGGAGCGCGAGCGTTAACACGGGCGACATGACACCGGTTGCGAAATTATTCAGGAGGATGAGAAGCCCGTAGCTTTTACGCATCCGTTCCCCCCCGCACGGGGTAGGCGATCAGCGCATACTCCCAGGGCTCGCTGCCCGCCCCGAACGTTTGGTGCGCGTCGAGATAAGCGCGGATCATGCCGTACAGCTCCTTCGCCTCTTCCGGCGCGAGGTGAAGGATGCCCGTCAAAACGTCGCCGTGCGGCGCGTCTTCCCCGGCATGCCCCGCGCCCCCTTTGCAATACGCAGAAAACCCCTCGAACACGGCGGAAACGGAATGCTGCATCAGCGCGAGCCGCTGCGCGGCGCTTTCATCCTGAAGCAGGCTGCCGAGCGGCCCGCCTATGCTCACGGTTTTTGGGAGCGCCCTGTAGTAGCTTGCGGTAATCCCATGGATGCGCTCGGTATGGCTTACTTCGACAAGCCCAAGCTCCATGAGCATCTTTAAATGATGCTGCACGGCGGAAGGGGAAATGTCCATCTTTTCCGCGAGCCGCTTGGGTGTTTGCGGCGTTTGCGCAAGCTCCATGCACCTTAATAGCCGCTGGCGCTGCGGGTTGATGTAAATAGCAAGCTCCCTTTTGCCGGATAGGATGATGGTATCCATAATTTCTTCCCCCATTCATTACATGCATTATAACGTTATAATTCTTGTAACGTCAAGTGCGGTTTTTTAATAAGTAAAACCCCATCGCGCGAAAAATGACGGCTCCCCTTGCCATCTTGCAGTTTTTGCGCGATAATAACCAATATCTTGTGGTTTTGTATCCGCGCGCGAAAGCGCTTTTGGTTTTTAACATTTCAAATTTACGCAGAAAGAAGGGATGGTTTCCTATGGAACTTCTTGAGGAGCGCATCCGGCGCGAGGCGCGCGTGCTGCCCGGCAACATCATCAAGGTGGACGGCTTTTTGAACCACCGCGTGGACGTGGCATTTATGCGCGAATTAGCTTCGGAGATTCGCCGCCGCTTTTCCCTCGACGGCCTTACCGCCGTGCTCACCGTGGAGGCTTCGGGCATCGCCCTCGCCACGGTCTGCGCGCTCGAGTTCGGCGTGCCCATGATCTTCGCCAAAAAGGCGAAGTCCGACAACATCGAGGGCGGTCTTTACCAAAGCGAGATATTTTCCTACACCTACAAAAAGAAGGTCACCCTCCTCATGAGCGCCCAATGGCTCAAGTCGGGCGATAAGGTGCTGATCGTGGACGACTTTTTAGCAAACGGCGAGGCGCTTCGCGGGCTTGTGGATATCGTAAACCAGGCGGGCGCGGAGCTTTTGGGCATCGGCGTTGCCATCGAAAAGGGTTTTCAGGGCGGCGGCGACCGCCTGAGGTCGCAGGGCGTGAACGTGCAGTCGCTTGCCATCATCGAGAGGGCGGACGAAAACGGCGTCGTATTCCGCAGCTGATTTAAGATAAGGAGTTTTATGGAACGTATCGCGGTACTCGATTTCGGCGGCCAATACAACCAGCTCATCGCGCGGCGCGTACGCGAGGCGGGCGTGTTCAGCGAACTTTTGCCTCATAGCGCCCCCCTAGACCGCATCAGGGGCGAGGGCTTAAACGGCATCATCTTCACCGGCGGGCCGGACAGCGTTTACGAGGAAAACGCAAAAACCTGCCTCGAGGGGGTGTTTTCCCTCGGCGTACCCATCCTGGGCATCTGCTACGGCATGCAGTACATCGCCAAGGTGTTCGGCGGCTCCATCGCCGCCTCCCCCATCAAGGAGTACGGAAAAACGCCCGTCGAAACGTCGGATCACCCCTTGCTCGAGGGCTTGGACGCGGGCTACGTTTGGATGAACCACAACGACTCCGTCACGCAAATGCCCGCGGGCTTCACCTCCGTCGCGCATACCGAAAACTGTCCCTTTGCCGCCTTCGCCAACGACGAAAAGCGGCTTTACGGCATACAGTTCCACGCGGAGGTCGCGCACACGCCAAAGGGCGAGCTGATCTTTAAGAATTTTTTAAAGAACATCTGCAACTGCGCGTGCGCCTACAGCCCCGGCGCGCTTTCGGATACGCTTTTAAGCGATATCCGCGCGCAGGTCGGCTCCGGGCGGGTGCTCGGCGCTTTAAGCGGCGGCGTCGATTCCTCCGTCGCGGCGGTGCTCGTGCACCGCGCCATCGGCGACCGCCTTACCTGCATCTTCGTGGATCACGGCCTGCTTCGCCAAAACGAGGCCGAAGAGGTGCTTTCCTACTACCGCAACAACCTCAAGCTTAACGTGATCGCCGTGGACGCGAGCGAACGCTTCCTTAAAAAGCTCGAGGGCGTAAGCGAGCCCGAGCAAAAGCGCAAGATCATCGGCGCCGAGTTCATACGCGTGTTCGAGGAGGAGGCGAAGAAGCTCGGCGGCGCGGATTACCTTTTGCAGGGTACCATTTACCCGGATATCATCGAAAGCGGCACCTCCGGCTCGGCCACCATCAAAAGCCACCACAACGTGGGGGGGCTCCCCAAGGACATCGGCTTCAAGGGCCTTGTGGAGCCGCTTCGCATGCTTTTCAAGGACGAAGTCCGCGCGCTCGGCGAGCACCTGGGCATGCCCAAGGAGCTCGTATGGCGCCAGCCCTTCCCTGGCCCCGGCCTTGCCATACGCATCATCGGCGACATCACAAAGGACAAGCTTGAGATTTTAAGAAAAAGCGACTATATTTTCCGCGAGGAAATTCGCTTAGCAAACCTCGACCGCGCCATATGGCAGTACTTCACGGTGTTTACGGGCCTTCGCAGCGTGGGCGTGATGGGCGACCTTCGCACCTACGATTACGCCATCGGCGTGCGCGCCGTGACGAGCACCGACGCCATGACCGTGGAGTGGGCGGAAATACCCTACGGCGTGCTCCGCCGCATCTCCGAGCGCATCATCGCCGAAGTGCCCCACGTGAACCGTGTGGTATACGACATCACGTCGAAGCCGCCGGGAACGATCGAGTGGGAATGAGCCGCAACGGGTTTGCGAGAAACGGCAGAATGGAAAGCGGCTAAATGAATAAACCGCACGGCATAATCGTGTTCGGGGCAAATGGGAGCGGCAAGACTACGCTTGGTGGCGAACTGGCGCGTATTTTGAACTTTAAGC
>JAJFTZ010000031.1 GCA_021372675.1 Eubacteriales bacterium | reverse complement strand
GCAGGCGACGCTCGAGAGCTTCGCCAATACGGGGAGCCTCACGCTTATACAGGTCAACTCCTACAAGTGGGTGGAAAGCCCCGGCGGCAAGGGCGGCGGAACCTCCACGGAGACCATCCTCAACAAAAAAAGCGTGGAGGCATTTAAAAAGCTTCAGGGCGTAAAGGCCGTGATGCCCATGATCTCGGGCTACGGCAGCATCAAAAGCGGGCAGTATGTGACCGACGCGAATATTTTGGGTATCGACGTGGAGACCGCCAACGAGTTCGGCATCGAGCTTGAAAGCGGCACCCTCCCCTCGCCCTATCATGGCGGCACCAGCTACGAGATCGTGTTCGGCAACTATGTGCTGAGCAATTTCTACAGCCCCAAAAACTATAAGCCCGCCGTGGATCGCGACGGCAACCCCAAGGTCACCATAGATTCCCGCTTCCAGATGACCTTCGATTACTCCAACATCTACAATTACGACAACTACGACAATAACGGCAACATCCGTCCCAAAGGCAAGTTCTACAAGCTCTCCCCCGTGGGCGTGATGAGCAGCAATTCCAACGATTTTTCGTGGTACTGCCTCATGGATATCAACGCGCTTTTGAAGCTCGCCAAGGAAAACAAGGACTTCATGAACGTGCAGACCGACCGCTACTACCAGGTGTACGTGAAGTGCAACGACATCGACGATGTGAAGGCCGTAAAGAACGCCATCGACGATATGGGCTACGGCACCTACTCGCTGCAGGACGCCGTTGAAATGGCGCAGCAAAGCACCGCGCGCATCCAGTACCTGCTGGGCGCGATCGGCGGCGTGTCGCTCCTCGTGGCGGCCATCGGCATCATGAACACGATGATGATGAGCATCTACGAGCGCACCAAGGAAATCGGCATCATCAAGGTGCTCGGCTGCCGCATGAGCAACATCGCGAGCCTCTTCCTCACCGAATCCGCCTACATCGGCCTGTTCGGCGGCGGCATCGGCCTGGGCGTAAGCTATGGCCTGGGCGTGCTCATCAACGCTTTCGTGGCCGACAGCGGCTTCAAAAGCGTGATTCCCTCCTACCTCGCGGTGGGCGCGGTGGTGTTTTCCATCGCCGTCGCAATGATCAGCGGCCTCTACCCCGCCCTTCGCGCCATGCGCCTGAGCCCCCTTACCGCGATCAGGACGGAGTAGCGCGCAAGCATCCTAAAAAAGCCGTGGGCCGCATCGCTTTTACGCGCGATGCGGCCCGTTATTTTTATCAGGCTTTGCGAGGCGTTCAAGCGCTTCTTGCGCGCATAAACCGCTCCGCCCTTTCCAAAATTTTCGGCTGTATCAGCGGGTACGTCCAATGCTCGGGCAAGTCCGCAAAAAACTCGATCCTTTCTATTTCGAACGCGGGCAGCTTTTCAAATTCACGAATCTCGGCAAAATACAGCATCCCGAAGGATTCGTCGCCATCCCTATCTACCGAATACACGCAAACGGGTTCCATGTCGTAACGCACGGCCCCGGTTTCCTCCCAAAGCTCCCTTTTGGCGGTGTCGGATATTCTTTCCCCGGCCTCCCTGCGGCCGCCGGGGCACTCGTAGGTATCGCGTTCCCTGTGCTTGCAAAAGACCCAACGCCCCTCGTGCCTCGCGGCGATCACGGCGAATTTCAATAGGGCGTCCTCCGCCGCGTCATAAAACTTCACTTCCGTTCGAATCCCCTCCTCCCGTCGCTCTTATTCCTTAAAAACCCGTAATTTAAAAGGCGCGCCGCGAAGCGCGTCCCAACATAAAAGGCGACACCCTAACCGGGTTATACCCTTTCCAATTCCTTCTCGGCCGTATCCCGCCGCAAGGCGTCACCTTGCGCGCTTGCGCCAGCCGACTGCCTTTTTAGTTCGCGTTCTATGTGCATGGCGTAACCCTCGAGCCCGTCCGCGTAGGAGACCGTTACCGCCTCCACACCGAGGCCGCGCATCATATAGCTTAGGAGCATGGCTCCGTAGAGGATCACATCGTGGCGGTCGGCAAGGAGCGGCAGGCGCTTTCGCGCCTCGTCGCCCATATCGAAAAGCTCGCGCGAGAGCGATTTGATTTCGGTTAGGGTAAGCGACGAGCCGTCTACCCGCCTGCATTCGTAGCGCGTCAGACCGAGCTTGAGCGCCGCGAGCGTATGCGCGCTTCCGCCCACCGCCGTCCAGCGCATGGGGGAAAGCTTGGGGAATTTATAGACGCCCTCGCAGATGGCGTACACCGCCGCGCGCTTGGCCTCGAAGGATTTATAAGCTTGGGGCGCGGCGTCCTTTGCGCGCACGCAGCCCATAGGAAAGCTCAGCTCGCAGAGGGCGGTGATGATCTGGCTCGAGCCGCCGCCCACGTCGATCAAGCCGCCGTCGCCGCCGGTGGCGCCCAAAAAGGCGTAGCGCGCCTCGTCCGCGCCGGAAAGCACATCCGGCGTTATGCCGCACGCGTCGTGGAGGAGCGCTAAAAACTCCTCGCGGTTGGAGCAGTCGCGCACGGCGCTCGTGGCGTATGCGAACACAGGAAGGCCCTCCTCCCTCGCGAGCTCCACAAAGGAGCGCACCACGGAAGCGGTGTGCCGCATGGCGGGTTCGCTCAAACGGCCGGTTTGGCTCATCCCGCTCGCAAGGCGGGTGATCTCCAGCCGCTTTTCGCTTTTGCCCATGTACCGTATGGAGTTGCTCCCTATGTCGATTACCGCAACCGCCATAACGCCGCCGCTAAGACGCGGCCCTCCTATTTGATGATTTCGAACTGTGTTTCGCCCTCTTTGATGAAGCCGAGCTTTTCGCGCGCGTACTCAAGCAGGTATTCCTCGCTGCGCGCGTATTCGATCATAAGCTCGGTGCGCTGCTTTTCGTTTTGGAGCGCGTCGTACTTGGCTTGCAGAGAAGCCTGTTCGCGCCGTATTTCGGCGAGCTTTTGCTCCTGCGACCAAAAGACCGCGCCTACGACGCACGCCCCCGCCAAAAACGCGAGCGCGGCAAACCTGAAACGGACTTTTAACTTCCTTTTCCCTTTTGCCATACCTACTCCCGTGCAAACATAGCTTGCTTACTTTATTTATAATCCAATCGCATGGTTTGCGCAAGTACTTTTTTCCGAATAGTGCCGAGGGTATGCTCGATTTTGTAACTTGGCCCGGGCCTACCGGCCCCCGAACGCAGCGGGGTCGGCCTCGGTGTCGCCATCGAAGATGATTTCCGACGGTATAAATTCGCGCGTGTAGGTATAGTCGCCGCGGTCGTACACGTACTCGGTCACATAGGGCAGCGGTGCGGGCCCTACCCCCTGCTCCCCGGCGGCGGCCCACACGTCCGGCAGGAAAAATTGCGCGCGGAAGCTCATCGTGTAAGGCTCGCCGGAGGCGCCGTTATAATACGTATCGAAGCGCGCGGGATAAACGTTGCGCCAATGCTCCAGATAGAGGCGCATGACCACGCCCTCCCCGGGCGGCAGCGCGGGTATCCGCGCGCCGCAGTTTTTGTAGACCTGCCGTCCGTTTCCGTTGTCGAAATTGATATAGCCCGCCGGACTCGGACTCGTTTCCGAATAGTTTTTCACGTAAATCTGCACCCATGCCGGCTGGTACTGGTGCCATGTGCTCATACGCACGAAGTCCGCGTGGAAGGGGTTCTGCTGCGCCGCCCGCAAGGCGTTTTTGAGTTCCTCCGTGATCGCGCCTCCCACCTGCTCGCGCACCTTTTGCGTGATCTCGGCCGCGGCGGGGTCGTCTATCGGGATGCCCTCCGCCGCGAGCGCCTGCTCGACGGCGTACCTGAGCACATAATCCATGCCGCCCTCCGCCAACACATCGAGGTTGGGCAGGTTCGGCGGCAGGCCGATAGAGGCGAGGCCGTAATCCACGGCGTAGGTGATCGCCTTTTTCAAATAGCCGCGCGCGGTGTCGCCGATGAGGGGTATATGATCCGCCACAAAGTTGATCACGCCGCTTTTCACGCCGTTATAAGCGCCCTGTATGCCCTTGTAGATGGCCCTGAGCAGCCCGAAAAACTCATCCCAGAAGCCTCCCCCGTCCTTCTCGACGTAGGTGAAGGTAGCATACTGCGGCAGCATCTGGTCGAGCTTTGCCTGGTACTGCTCGCGCGTCCAGTGATACAGGCTGATATGTATTGGATAGGGCATCAGAAAATCGCCCGTTTGCGTATTGCGGATGGTGAAATTCATCTCCTCGGCCTCGATATGCCGCGTTACCTCGAAGATATTCTCGCAGTTGGGGTACGGCCATTTCACCGGCGAATACAGCTGAAACTGTACAAAGGGGATGTTGGATTCGACCGTGAAGGTTTTCACCTCGTTTTCGCGCGCGTCCGTGGCGCGAAACGCTATGGTGGTCGTTTCCGACGGGTAGGCGCGCAGGATGGACGGGTCCCCGGCGTCCGGCACGTAAAACACGCCGCGCACGTAGTAGTAGATGCCGCCCATGGCGTCGAGCTCCTCCTTGGGGAGCGCGAATTTTTCGTAGTTAAGCCCGTGGCCGAGCTCGGTGCTGTAGGTGCTGCCGTAGTCCGCGGACTCCCACAAGGAGGGGTTCACAACAAGGTCGCTAAACACAAGCCCCTTGGGCTTCGCGGGATCGAGTACCGGGGAGTTCCCAAACGGCGAGGTAGCCACCTGCAATTCCACCTGCACGGCGTGGTGTATGATCCAAGAGCCCATGCCCTTCCCGTCGGCCGGCGGCGTTTCTACACTGTCGTCGTGCGGGCCGTCCGCGCTTATAAAGCGTATCCATTCATCGGGCTTGTCGTCCACGTCGCGGTTGAGCACGCCCGGCGATACGCACTCGTAGCGGTAGTCCCAGTAATAGGGCAGATAGAACTGCATATAGATGTTCGGCTCCGCGGCTTCGATAGCGCGGGTGCGCGCCTCGCCGTAGGTGAAGTTTAGCCCATAGCCGGGGTCGCCGACGCACGCGCCGCTAGAATCGAGCGGCACCACGCGCAGGTAAAAATCATACCGCGGCTGCGCAAGCAAAAACGGCTCTCCTTCGCCGCGCCCCTGCTGTGTGAGCGTTTCGCACAGCGCCTTGAGGTCGATGGAGAACTCGCCGCCCTCCTTTGTAAGCTCGCCCTGCGCGATCACGGCGTTTTCGCTTCCGAAGCTCTCCTTCGTGCCCCAAAATGGCACCTTCGAAAGCTGCCAGATAAGCTTTTCGGCGTTTTCCGCCGCGCTCTCCGCCATGAACCATACGGGTAGGTCGGAGGCGGAGCTTATGTGCACGCCGCCTAGGTCGGTATATTGCACCTGCGGGTCTACGTAGTCGACAAGGAGCGTGGGCAGCGGCTCGGGGGCGGATACGAGCGCGAACTCCGCCGTATCAGCAGTTTTATAGGGGTTTCCCTCCACAAGCGCGGTCACGCGCAAAACACAGCGCTCGGCGGTCTTTTGGGGGAAAACGACCGTATAGGTTTCCTCCGCGAGCCCCGCGGCAAGCTCATGAAAGCTCTCCCCGCCGTTCGTGCTCAACGCTACGGCAAACACGGCCTTGCGGCCCGCCGTATACGACCACTTCAGCTCGTAGGAAGCACCCGTGAACTGCGGGCTCGAAACGTCGGGCGAAAGGATAAAAAGATCGGGTAAAGCGATGCCGGGGAGCGCGGGGTTGGGGCTGTGCGCGGGAAAAAAGATGTTGGGGTTGATGGATACAGAGGGCGCGGGCGACGGTGAGGGCGAGGGCGTCGGCAAGGGGATGGGCGGCAGCGAGGGATATACGGCGGCAGCATCCTGCGGCCGCGGCACGCCCGGGCGGCTCCCCAAGTTGGAGATGGAAAGCTTCACCTTCACGTCCAGCGTGGGGTGCGCGGGGTCGTTATCGGGGTCGTAGGCCAGATAGAGTTCCTCGCCGCTCAAAAAATCCCGTTCCGTAACGACGTCCGCAAAATTCACGCCCTCCGGGTATTCGCCCGGCACGTATTGGAGCACTTCCTTCTGCGGCGAACGGAAGATGAAAAACGCCGCCGCCGCCAATAGGGGAACGACGCCCGCAATCGTCGGCAGGAGCCATTTTCGCTTTTTCTTCGCCGTTTGCTTTTCCATATCAACGCCTTCTTCCCGCGGGTTCTATAAGAAATGTACGTAACGCAAATGACAGTGGAGAGCACCCGCTGCTTTCATGGTAGGGTAAAATCCAAAAGCCGAACAGCTACCAAACTTGGTAGGCCTATTCCTCCGCCGGAAATTCCTGCGCGTTCAAGCGCGCGAACAGCTCCGAGCGGCTCGTCACGCCAAGCTTTCGGTACAGGTTTTTGATGTGGAAGTTGGCGGTGTTGACCGTGATTTTAAGCTCCGCCGCGATCTGCTTCGCGGAATACCCCTTCAAAAGGAGCCGTACGATCTCCGTTTCGCGCGGCGACAGGCCGGGCTTGCCGCGCTTGCGCGCGCACGGGAGCTCGTGCGCCGCCATATCGGCGCCGTAAAAGTCGTCCGACCAAGGCGCGTAAAACAAATGCTTTGCGTAGGCGGGCGACAGGAAGACGAACACAATAAACAAAAAGCCCGAAACGAGCGCGGCGGCGAGCGGGAGCCGTGCGGGGGCGTAGGCGGAAATCAGGCCGGGGATCACGTAGGATACCATGCTGGCGGGCAGGATGGTCACGAGGCAGAGCTTGAAAAGGCGAAAGTCGCCGTGCTTTTTAAAGACGCAACCGAGCAAATAATACGCCGCGATGTAACCGAGCTGCTCGAAGCCGTGGAGAAAGCGCGCCGCGTTTCGAAACGCCGAGCCCTCCGGCGTGAAGTGCAAAACGTAGGTGCATATCTCCGCGAGGAAGAACAAATTGCACATGTTCCATATGCTGCGCTTGCCGGCGAGCTGCATCGCCACCGCCAAGGCTACCGCCAAAACGCCCACGAGGCCGTTCATGAGGATGGCCTCCGGCGCGGACGCGCCCGGCAGATACGTATAGAAGATCTCCACAAAATAATGGGCGACGAAGAAATAGAGCATCAGGCCGAGCGCGGGGTTGAGCTTCGCCCTTCTCCCGCCCTGCGCCGCGGAAAAGTCCTCCGCCCTGTAAAAGAGCAGGCAGGCGCAGGCGCCGAGGGTGAGCGCGGTCAAATAGAAGCGGTCGAACGCGCCCGACAAGAAGGAAAGCCCGAAATCGAGCTGGTTGAGCGCAAAGAAAAGCGAGATCGCCGCCGCGCCCAGAAGCCTTTCGGCGTTGTTGAGCGCGAAGGCGTACGCAAACGACGCGCACGCGGCGCAGCCACCAAGCCCCAGCATGAACGCGGCCGCCGCCATAAGGCTTGCGGGGCACAGAGCCAGCCATAAAAGGAACGCGGCCGCCGTAAAGGCCGCCGCGAAGCGCGCAACGCGCGCCATGTTTTTTACGCTCGTAAACGCGAAAAGCGCGCCCGCGCCGAGGCAGTAGGCGCTGCCGAGCACGGTCATGGCGTCTAAGCCGAAAAGCCGCGCGGCGTCCGGGAACAGCGCCCTTTGCATGTTGGCGAACACCGGCGCCAGCGGGAAGATGAGCATGTACTTAAGGCGCTTCAGGCGTATGTTCTTGAGCCTTATGTTATCCTGCACGCGGAACAAACCCCAAAAAGAGCCGATCACGCTATTGTGCGCACGCCGCTCCATACGATCGCTCCCCTGACCGTTTTTTCTATTATAATATATAAAAATGCGCGCCACAACCGCCGCCCGGCGAAAAGGCAGACCGGGCCCGGTCCCCGGCCGTTGAAAAAGCGGCGGGAGAAACGTTCCCCCCGCCGCTTTTTGCATAAACGCCGTGTTTCGCTTTTTACTTCGCCTTAAACCCTACGCCGTACGCGGGCGCGAGCTTGGTGATGGGGATGATGATGCAGCCGCTCGCCGCGTCGTACCGGGAACCCTTTACGCGCGTGGCGTTGCCCTTGTTATCGATGCTTACGCCAAATACGTTTTCAGGCGTTTCGCCGGGGCGGAGCGCGTAAGGTATGGAAACGATGCCCGCGCCCTTAACGCTCGTGATGGCGCGCACCTTGCCGCGTTTTACATAGCTTGCCGCGGTGCCGAATACCGGCCTGTCGCCTACGAGCTTTTTCGCGCTTTTGGAAAGCTTTGGCGCGGCGGCGATTTTAATGGTAGCGTCGCCGACCGCTTGCTTTTGCAGCGATTTAAGCGCCTTGAGGCCGAGCGTAACGGTGGGCATCGAATCGCCGCAGTTGATCGTAAGGTTGTTGACCCCCGCGGCGATCAGGCTCTTGAGTGCATCCTGCGAGAGGACGGCGGAGAGCGAATTCGTGCCCTGCGGCACGGTGATGTTGACCGTTACGGCAACGGTGTTCGCGGCTCTGCCCTGTGCCGCCGCGTCGGCAAGCGCCTTCGCGAGTGCGTCGGCTACGACAGCATCCGGGATGCTCGCGCTTGCGGTGTTGTTCGCCCCGGCCGTTGCGTTAACGGTGTTCACGGGAACCGTCAGGATGGGCGGCGCGGGGGGTGTGGGCGAGGTGGGCGGTGTGGACGGGAAGTAGCCGCCGCCACCGCCGTTGGAGGTCCACTTGGCGTACAGGGTCGTATCCTTGGTGATTGCCGTATTGAAATCCCAAGCGTTCTTCAGCGCATCGTCGCTGTACCAGCCGCCAAAGGTATATCCCGCTTTTGTGGGGTTGGCGGGCTTCGTCGCCTTGCTTCCGCTCTGTATCGTTTGGTTGGCGACTGCGGAACCGCCGTTGCTGTTGAAGGTTACGGTGTAGGTCAAGGGTGCCGGAACCTTGGTGCCGTCCGCTTTCGCGTCAATGAAGGCGGCAATCGCCTCGTTCAGCGTTTCAATGGCGGCGATAATATCCGCTTCCGTGGCCGCTGTCTTGCCATCCACCATGGCCTGCGCTGCGACAATGGCATCGTCCAAAGCGTCCATGTCGTCCTGCGTGACCCATTTGGCGGTGGGGGCGACGTCGGTGCCTTCCGTACTGGCCACCACGCCATCCTTTGCAGCCTCGGCGTCGGCTATCGCAGCTTCCAGATCGGAATAGTCGAGCTCCGTGATAGAAGTATCGACGAACGTGATGGTGATCGTAGTGTCGGCCTTGCCATCTGTGGATAGGGTGAAGGTTATATCATCCTCCGCGAGTGCGTCCACCCTTACCCAGAGGATGAACCAGCCATCGCCAAGTCCCACCGATGCGGCTTCGTCAACATCGGCTTCGGTAAGCATTTCACCATTATACTCTACGGCGGTGATAGCAGCTTCGCCCGTGTTGACCGCAAGGGCGATC
>JAJFTZ010000027.1 GCA_021372675.1 Eubacteriales bacterium | reverse complement strand
GAAGCGGCCCTCCGTTTTTTGCTTTTCCGTTAGGGAATGTAGTAATACGGGCTTTCAAACTGGAGGAAGACCCACGCGTCCACATACGTCTTAAACGCGTCGATCTTAGCGGAGCTGAGCCCGTTGAGCTGCACGATCACGGCGTCGCGCGCGGGATCATAGCCGATGCCCGCAAGGGAGATCGCATTCTTTCGCGTTTGGCTGAGCCCCTGATAGGTCGCGTTGAGCTGCGACACGTAGTAAGTGAGGTACGACATGTTGACGCCCACCGGCAAAGTCGAAGGGGTCAGACGGAACGTACCGGCGTCGTTCAGAAGCTTCTTTAGGTCCGCGGCCACCTTGTTGATGTCGGTGCCGTTGGCGATGCGGATGTTCGGCACGCCTTGGCTGTCGGTAAAGCGGCCCAGGTAGATATTCTGGTTGGCGTTGAAGTAGCCCGTGCGATCCAGCTTATCGAAAAACGCCGCGTTTTGCGTATCGAAGGTGTAGATCGGCAGCGAGGTGACCGGGTACGAATAAATCGGATAGGTCGGATACGTCGGGGCCGACCATGAACCCGACGAACCCGAAGGGCTCGACGGATAAGAGGGATACACGGGGTATACGGGGTATGCGGGGTTGGTCGCCGGAGGGGTGTACGCCGGGGTCGAAGAAATCGTAAAGTACTTCTTGTATACGTAACCGGTCTGGCCGCCCCACTGCACCATAAGCCAGTTGCCGGACGAGCCCAGAATGGGAGCGGACTGCCCCACCCCGATGGCGCCGAGCTTCCCGTACTTGGTGGACGGGCCCGTGCGCACGTTCACGTTGGCGGTGGCGATCGCGTAGGTGCTGCCCGTAACGGTTCCCACCGGGAGCAAGGGTGCGGTAACGACCGGCTGCACGGTAGAAAGATATCTGCTGTGCACATACGCCGCAATGCCGTTGCGGCTGATATAGTACCAGCTGCCGCTCTGGCCCATGTACTGCACGGCGTCGCCGGTGGCAAGCTCGCCTACGATCACATACTTCGTGGACGGCCCGTAGCGCATATTGACCGGCTGCGTGGCGTACAGCGTGGTGTTCTGCTGCAGGGCGTACGCGGCGGGCGCGATGCTGAACAGGATCAGAAGCACGGCGACAAGCGCGACAAAACGTTTCATGTAACTACCTCCCATTTTGATTTGATAACACGCTTAGCTTCTCCCCAAAGTCTGGGCGTCATGCTCGAATGGAAAAAGAAACGGAAACCTTGAACCCATTATAATACAATATTTCCATGTTTGGGTGAATAATGTGTTAACTCCCCAAAAATACAGCGCCGCAGGCCTTTCATTGCCGCGCTCTTGACGGCGGCTCGATGTTGTTATATACTAGTTTTGTAATTTTGTAAATTACAAACCTATTGAAGGAAGCATCATGATGAACGAAAAAAGCAAGGAACTGAAACGGCAATACAAGCTGACGAGACCGGATATGGGTATTTTCATGATACGTTCCGCCGCCGGAGACAGGGCGTATTTACAGGCGACGCAGGATTTGAAGGGGAGCATGAACGGCGCGCTTGCACGCCTTAACAGCGGCATGCACCCGTGGCGCGAGCTGCAGGAGGCTTGGAAGAAGCTCGGCGCCGATAGCTTTGCGGTGGAGGTGCTTGAACGCCTTCCCTACGACGAGAAGGACGAAATGAAAACCGACTATTCCGAGGAGCTTACGCTGCTCGAAATGCTCTGGACGGATCGGCTCGAGGCGGAGGGCGTACGGCTGTACAAAAAGCGCCTCACGTAAACGGCGTATTTATCATGCTTTGCCGCGGCGTGACTTTATCACGGTACATTTATGCCCAAAACGGCTATACTGATAACAAGAAAAAGAGAATCGGAGGATCGAAAGATGTCCGTAAAAACCATCACCGCTTCCAACTTCGAGGCCGAGGTGCTCCATCAAAATAAACCGGTGCTTGTCGATTTCTGGGCTTCCTGGTGCGGCCCGTGCAGAATGATCTCCCCCGTCATCGACGAGTTGTCGGAAAGCGAGCTCAAGGACAAGGTCGTGGTCGGCAAGGTCAATGTGGATGAGGAAACCGAGCTCGCGCAGCGCTTCGGTGTGATGAGCATACCTACGCTGATCGTTTTCAAAAACGGCAAAGCCGTCAACAAATCCGTAGGCGTAAAGCCTCGCGAAGCCATCGTGCAAATGATAAAAGTATAGTCTCCCTATCATGCCCTCTTCGCTTTCTTTCGTGGAAGCGCTCTTGCTGAAAATAAGCCGGCTCCCCCTTGCCGGCTTATTTTTTCTTCTAACTTTGATAATCATTCTCACTCTGTGATAAAATCACTGTAATCTCTTTATTTCACTGCTATACTCAAAATAAATAAAACAGCAGGAGGTAAAGTTGAGTGAACGAAACTTACGAAAACAGGATGCCCTTGATCGGGGATATGGCGCCCAGCTTCAAGGCCGTTACGACGCAGGGTGAGATCAATTTCCCCGAGGATTACACCGGAAAATGGGTGATACTCTTCTCCCACCCGGCCGATTTCACGCCCGTATGCACCACGGAATTTATGACCTTCGGCTCCATGCTCGCGGAATTCAAAGCGCTCAACACCGAGCTCGTGGGCCTTTCGGTGGATTCGCTCTACGCGCACATCGCATGGCTCCGCAAGATCAAGGAGCTCGAGTGGAACGGCAAGAAGGATATCGAGATCACCTTCCCCCTCATCGAGGACATTCGTATGGAAGTTTCGAAAAAATACGGCATGATCCAGCCCAACCAATCCAACACCCAAGCCGTGCGCGCCGTGTTCATCATCGATCCCCATGGCAAGATCCGCACCATCCTCTATTACCCGCTCTCCACGGGCAGGAATTTCAACGAGATCAAGCGCATCATCCTCGCGCTGCAAAAGGCCGATAAGGACGGCGTCGCCACCCCGGCGGACTGGCGCCCCGGCCAGGATGTGATCGTGCCCACCGCGGGCTCCTGCGGCACCGCCAAGGAGCGCATGGAGAACCAGAACGACGACCAGTACTGTCTCGATTGGTTCATGTGTTTCCGCAGGGAAAAGAAATAGCGTTCTCTCCGCCCAAAAAAGGGCCATTGTAACTTCTCTCTAAAAAGCGCCGGGGCCTTTAGGCTCCGGCACTTTTTGCGGCGTAGGCCGGCATGCTTCCAAGTACGCGTGCCCGTGGTATACTATTTTATATGACCCCGTTTTTTCGCAAGCGCGTTCAAGAAAGCCTTTGATATGCCGCGTATACTCTTTTTAGGACGGTGATGGAAATGAATCGGCTCTCCGCGGCGGAAGCTGTGCAACGCATGCAGGACTATATCGAGGCGCACCTTGGCGAACCCGTCACCCTCAAGCAGCTTGCCCGCGCGGCGGGGTACTCGCCCTACCACTGCGCGCGGCTGTTTCGGGAACTCACGGGCAAAACGCCCTTTCATTACCTGCGCGCGCGGCGGCTTACGCAGGCGGCGTTAACGTTACGGGATGAAAAAACGCGCGTGGTCGACGTCGCGTTCGATTTCGTTTTCGATTCGCACGAGGGGTTCACGAAGGCGTTTTCGAGGCAGTTCGGCATTTCCCCGATGCGTTACGCCAAAGAAATACCCCCGATACGGCTCTTTCTGCCTTACGGCGTGCTCACCTATTACCGCCACATCCACAAAGAGGAGGAAAAGGAAATGGAACAAAACGCGGTCTTCGTACAGGTGGTGGAGCGCCCCAAAAGAAAGGCGCTCGTAAAACGCGGCGTGAAAGCCACGGATTATTTCGAATATTGCGAGGAGGTCGGCTGCGACGTATGGGGCGTGCTCCTAAGCGTTAAGGAAGCGCTTTACGAGCCCGTCGGCATGTGGCTGCCCGAAAACTTGCGGCGGCCCGGTACCTCGGAATACGTGCAGGGCGTGGAGGTGCCGTTCGATTACGACAAGCCCGTGCCCGAGGGCTTCGAGCTCATGGAGCTTGCACCGTGCAAGCTTATGGTATTTCAGGGCCCACCCTACGACGACGAGCATTTCGGCGACGCCATACAGGCGCTTTGGACGCAGATAGAGCGCTACGACCCCAAGCTTTACGGCTATACTTGGGCCGACGGCGACGGGCCGCGCATACAGCTCGAGCCGCAAGGCTACCGCGGCTATATCGAGGCCCGGCCGGTAAGGGAAGCGAACGCGAAAGGGTAAAAAGCGGCGAAGGGCGTTTTAATGCCGCCAAAATCGGCGGCGGTAAGCCTCAGCCCCTATTTTCCCCCGCGTGGACGGGTTTTTTCGTTCATTCGCCCGTCATTCCGCGCGAGAGGCTGCGGAAATGTGCTTCTCGGCCATGGCCTCCATGGAATTTTCAAGCCTGCCTCTCGCCCCAAAGCCCAACTCGGGTATATCGTAGTCGTAAACGAGCAAAAACTCCTCACCGAGCGGCGCCTCCGCCGCAACATAGCCGTCCACGTCAAACACGGCGGTCGGCGCGGTTTGGAAGTTTGAAACGCTGTTTACGGAAACGACGGTCATCACGTTTTCGACCGCCCTCGTTATAAGGTGGGCCTTTATGATGCCGTACCTTGCGGGCAAAGCCTCCTCGGCCACATCGCTGAAGCTCACAAAGCAAAGCTGCGCGCGCGCCCGAAACAATTCCCTGAAATATTCCGGGAAACGAACCTCATAGCAGATACGAAATCCCGTTTTTACACCGTCAATTTCGAAAACGCCCGCCGACCGTCCCTTTTTAAAATGCCGAAGGTCGTAACCCCATAGCGCGCGCTTATCGTAGCTTCCCATGGTCTCCCCGGAGGGCGCAATCACGAGCATGGTATTATAGCACGCCTCTCCTTCTTTTGTTACGAGCCCCAAGGCGACGTACATGCGGTGCTCTTTTGCCAACTCCCGCACATTACCGACGCACAGCTCCACGGACTTAAAATCCAAGTTTTCCACATCCGGCCGCTCAATCGGAGGGTAGCCGCACAGCGCGCATTCCTGAAACACGATAAGCCGAACGCTTTGCTCCGCCGCCTTCAGGATCGCTCTTTTTATAGCGCAAAAGTTGGCGTAAATGTCTTCGCCGGCGGCAAATTGAAACACCGCGAGCCGCATAAGCTGCCCCTCCCATTCACGTATAAGGTAAAAGCCGCCCCGCGAAGGGCGGCTTTGATACTGGATTTGTTTCCCTTAAACTTCCGTTTTCCACAGGCCGTGCAAATTGCAGTATTCGAACGCCGCGATCACATGATCGTCGTCGGTGAGCTTGAACTGCACCTTAGGCTCCACGCCCGCGCCGAGGCACTTGCGCTGGCCGCCGTGCTTGGTCTGGAGGTAGACCCACTCGATGTGGTGCTCCTCGATCATGGGATGCGGCACGGAGCCGATGGCCACCTCAACGATGTCGCCCTTGATGGTGATGACCGGTAGATGCTTCTCCTGCGACGCCTCCACGGTGTTGGCCGCGAGCTCTTCCATAGGCTGGCCGCAGCAGATCGTGGGGGTGCCGGGGTCGTTGAGGATGCCGATGATCTTGCCGCAAAGCTTGCAGCGGAAAAAGCGATGTTCGTTACACATGAAAAAATCCTCCTTGCATAAATTGATCCGGATAAATTGAAAAATCCTGACGGCGGCGCGGTAAAACCGCTTCCCGCAGCCCGAACTTTTACGCGTTATTCCCCGCGCGCAAACGCCGCGAACGCCGCGGCATACGCCCTTGCGCGCTCAAGATCCCCCTCCGAGGGGACGAGCTTCGCCGTAAAGCCCTCGCTCATCACGTTGAACTTGAGGCCGCGAAGCCGCTCGAGGAGCATGGGCACGCCCTCGCCGCTCCAGCCGAACGAGCCGAACGCCGTTGCGGGCTTTTTCGCGTTGACGATGGCGTCGATCTGCGCCGCGACCGCCCACATGGGCGCGAGCGCGTCGCGGTTGATGGTGGGCGTCCCTAAAAGGAGCGCGTCGCATTCGTCGATCTTTTCGCGGTACTTGGCTACGTCCTCGCTCACGAGGTCATACGCCTCCACCTCGAAGCCATGGTTTTCGCGAAGCTCCGCTTCGAACTCCTGCGCGATCCGCCGCGTGCAGCCGTAGGCGGATACGTAAAGGATCAGCGCCTTCTTTTTGGCGGAGGGGCTTTTCGGCGCGCTCCACGCGCGGTAGCTCTCCATGGCCTCGCGGATCGAATCCGTAAGGATGGGGCCGTGGCTCGTGCAGATCATGCGCGGCGCCGCCTGCTCCACGCGCGCGAGTCCCTTTTGCACATAGGGCTTGAAAGGGCTCATGATGGCGTCGAAATAGTCTTTGAAGGCCTGCTTGTACTTTTCGGGATAGGAAACCTTCGTATCGATCATGCGGGGCTCGCAGTAATGCGCGCCCAAAAAGTCGCAGGTAAAAAGCACGCCCTCTTCCTTGCACCATGTAAACATGGTATCGGGCCAATGGAGCATGGGCGCCGTCATAAACTCGAGCGTGACGCCCCCAAGGTCGAGCACCTCCCCATCCTTCACCTGATGCCCGTTGAAGGCGACATTCGCGATCTCCTGCAGGTTTTTGATGGCCGCCATGGTGCCGAACACCTCTATGTTGGGGTTCAACTCGAGGAAGCCCTTCAATGCGCCGCTGTGATCGGGCTCGGTATGGTTGAAAATGAGGTAGTCGATCTTTGTAAGGTCGGTCAGCGACGCGAGGTTTTCGAGGTATTCCTCTCGAAAGCTGCCGTGAACGCACTCGATGAGGGCGCGCTTGTTCTCGCCCTCCACATAATAAGCGTTGTAGGAGGTGCCGTACTCGGTCACCATGATAATGTCGAACACCCGCATGGCGGGATTGAGCACCCCGACCGAATGGATGTGCTCTGTCAGCTTCAGCGTGCCCATAGCAAGGTCCCTTCGTTAAATTTCGGTAAACGCGTCCTTCGCAAGGCCGCAAACCGGGCAGACCCAATCCTCGGGGATATCTTCAAAGGCGGTGCCCGGCGCGATGCCGCTGTCCGGATCGCCGACCTCGGGGTCATAAATATAGCCGCAGGGACATTCGTACTTCTTCATAAAAAATTGCCTCCTCGATCTTGTTATTTTTATATGGTAAGCCTTTTGAGCTTATCACGCTCTATGAGCTCGATGCCGCCGCGCGTCATGCGCACGAGGCCCTCGGTCGCAAAATACTTGAGCATGCGGGAAACCACCTCCCGCGCCGTGCCGATGTGCTGCGCGATCTGCTCGTGCGTAATGCGAAGCGACGCGGTGCCGTCCACCTCGGACTGCTCGAGCAAAAACGTGGCGAGCCTTTTATCGAAGCTCATGAACACGATCTGCTCCATCACCCACATCACGTCGGAAAACCGGCGCGCCATGAGCTCGTTTGTAAAATCCGCCACCGCCACGTAGCGTGCGGAAAGCTCGCTGTAAAGCCCCGAGGGCAGTATAAGTGCCTCCATATCGGAGCCGGCCTCCACGATCACGTCGAAATCGATGTTCTGCATGATGCAGGCCGCCGTGAACATGCAGCACTCCCCCTCGGTCACGCGAAACAGGGTGATCTCCTTGCCCTCGTCGGAAACGAGGTACGCGCGCGCGTAGCCCGAGCGGATGACGAACAGCCCCGCGCAATCCTCCCTGCCGCGGTGGATCACGGTTCCTTTTTCGAAGGAGCGTTTATATAGCTGCGCCTCCGTCTTGCGCTTTTCCTCGTCGCCGAGTAATTCGAAAAATACGAGGGCGCGCTTGGCGAGGGCCATATCCTCGGCGCCGATCAAATACGGTTCACTTCCTTTTTATGAGCCGCGCCACACGCTCAGATGAGTGCGGGGCGGCCGCTCCCTCTCTAGAATATAGCATGGCGCCCATAAAGAAACAAGTCCAAAATCGACACCGTTCCTCCGCGAACCGTAGGAAATGAGACTTATTCTTGCAGTTGTTTTTGGCAAACTTTATGAAATTTTCTATCGCAAACAACGCGGTATTATGCTATAATTTTGAATTACAAGGCTCGGGCAAAAAAAGCGTTCCCTTTTTGATCGGTTTTGGGTTACATTTCGCGGGGGCTTCGTATGTATGACGCACAAGCCGTAATGGCAGCCGCACGGAAAATGTTCGTCCTTTACTGCAAGGGGCAGTACCAAAGGCTCTACGACGAATACGTCGCCGAAGACGCCCTGTTTATTTTGCCGGATCACGCCATCCCCCTCAGCGGCAAAGCCGACCTGGACCGCCACCTTTTCCGCGCGAACGCCGCGAGCGCGCTTGCGCGCCACCTCACGGGCATGCGCTTCGAGATCCGCAACGCCTCGCGGGATGTTTTCGTGCTCTGCGGTATTTTAGATGCCGACCAAACGCCCATCTGCAACCCGTTTTTAAGCGGAACTGTCTTCAACCTGTCCTGTGGGTTCAGGGCGACGCCGCAGGGCCTGAAGCTCATCATCCTCCACACCTCCATCCCCTTTTCGGAGCGAAGCCTGCAGCGCGCCGCCGCGGATATCTACGGCGCGGTATTCTTATGCGCCGCCGATGAAAGGCTCAGCCTTTTGCAAATGAACGAGAGCTTCATCTCCCTATTCGGCTATACCCGCGAGGAGATAGAAACGCGCTTCTCTTTGAGCTTTCTCGAAATGGCGGATCCGGAGGGGCGCAAGGAACTTTTGCGCTTCCCCTCGGGCCCTGCCGACATACAGGAAACCGAATTCCGCGTGACTGCCAAGGGCGGCGAGAGCAAATGGGTGATGCAGCGGCGCCAGCTTTGCGTGGATATGAGCGGCGCGCCCTATTTCTGCTGCATTCTCGTGGATATCTCCGCGGGCAAAAAACTCCAGCTCGCGCTTTCGATGAGCCTGCGGCGGCATGAGATCATCCTCAACCAAACCAACGACATCATTTTCGAATGGGACCTTTTAAGCGACCGCCTCGACCTTTCCTCCAACTGGGAAAAGCTTTTCCACTATGCGCCGCGAAGCGCCTTTCGCAGCAAGATTTTGGAGATCGTCCGCGTGCACCCGGACGACAGGCCCGCGCTGGTTCGCTTTTTCAACGCCATTTCGCAGGGCTCGCCCTATGTGGAGGGCGAAGCGCGCATCGCCCGCGCCGACGGCACGTATCTGTGGTGCCGGGGCCGCTCCACGCAGCAGTTCGACCAAGAAGGCACGCCCATCAAGGCCATCGGCGTGATCGCGAATATCGACGAGGAAAAGCAGCGCGCGCAAAAGCTCATGGAAAAGGCGGAGCGCGATACGCTGACGGGGCTTTACAACAAGGGCACCGTACAGGCGCTCATCTCCGAGCACCTCTTGAGCCGCCGCGGCGACGTTATGGACGCGCTTTTGATCATCGATATCGACAACTTCAAGGGCGTGAACGATTCCGAAGGCCACCCGTTCGGCGACACGCTTTTGATCCACATCGCCGGCTGCCTGAACGGGATCTTCCGCAGCTCCGATCTGATCGGCCGCATCGGCGGCGACGAGTTCATCGTACTCGCGCGGGATATCCCCGACATCGGCATCATCCGCCAAAAAGCGGAGCAGCTCCTGCTGGCGGTGCGCGCGCTTTCCTCCGGGGAAAAACACCGCTTTGCGGTATCGTGCAGCATCGGCATCGCCATCGCCACGGAGGAAAACACAGCGCTCGAGGAGCTTTATTCCAACGCCGACTGGGCGCTTTATAAGGCCAAGCGCGGCGGCAAAAACCGCTACGCCCTTTACGAAAACGACGATTCCCCCGTCATCCGCAGCGCCTATACCACGTTTGCCAAGGAAATCAAGGGGTAAATACATGTCAAAAAAGTGGCTTGCGCCACTTTTTTGAGGGTTACAGGAACGTCCTATGCCTACGGCATGGTCGGCCGTTCCTGAGAAGAAAGCCTTACCCCGTAAGGCTTTCCGCCGCCACCGCACATGTCGCTGGCGGCGGTTGAAAGCCTCCGGGCGCTGTGGCCCCCGAACCCATGGGTTTTTTTTGACACCCTGAGGCGGCTTATGCCGCCTTTTTATGTATGCTCCCATTGCCCGCGAAAGCTCTATTTTCCCTTCTGTGGCTTTTGCGCCTCCTTTTGCGCTTCCTTTTGCGCTTCCTTCTGCGCCTCGCGCCGCTCGGCGTAGCGCTTTTGCGCCGCGGCGAGGATGCTTTGCACCACGAGCTTATCCGTAAACGCGCCGAGCGCCGCCTCCAGCGCAAGCACGGCCGGGGCGCCGTCCGGCTGCGCCGGTTGTTCGGCTTCCCCAAGGTCATACGAAGCCTGCGCCCTTTGCGGTTCATGTACGAACGCTCGTTTGATGGAGGTTTCGAACTCCGAACAGAACAGGTCGTAGCCCTCGTCGATGCCCCGCGTTTCGGCGATCAACTCGAAAAGCCCCGCGATCTCGGAAATGGAAAATTCGCGTTTTAGCACGCAGATCATCATCAGCTTTGCGATGTGCTCCTTGGCGTACTTTTTATTGACCGGCGGCGTTAAAAGCTTGAGCTTCACATAGTTGTTTACCATGGTGGAGGTAGCCGCAAGCTCCGCCTTTTCGGAAAAGAGGCTCAGCCCCTCTTCCAGCACGATCAGCACCTGATCCATATATAAGGAAAGCGCGGGGAGCTCCGCCCACCGCGGGCAGTGGAACGCCTTTACCGAGGCCGCGTCCAATTCCATAATGCACACCTCTTGCCAGTTTTGTATATTGTATCATAACGCGGCAAAAACCGTCAAACTTGGCTTGACATATCAGTATACCCAAACTATAATCTAAGTAACCTAGTTCTTAATACTAAATATCACGGATAAATAAACGACATGCGGCAATGCTATAAAACGGGAGGTGCAAATATGGAGCAGGCAGTACGGGTAAGGATTTACGGCGATTCGGTGATGAAGGGGACCATCCTCGATTTTGGGTACCGCTACCACGCCGTAATGGAGGAATATTTAAAGCGGTTCAAGCAGGAGTACAACGTGGAGGCCGAAAACCGCGCGCGCTTCGGCATTACGGTAGACCGCGGCGCGAGCCTTTTAAAAAAGGATATCGAAGCGGGGCTTGATTGCGACTTTGCGCTTATCGAATTTGGCGGCAACGACTGCAACTTCAAATGGAACGAGGTCTCCGTTTACCCGGATCGGGATCACCGCCCCCTCACCGAGCTGAACGTCTTTAGGCAAACCTATTCGAGCATGATCGCCGACGTGCAAAAGCTCGGCGTGAGGCCGGTGCTTATGACGCTCCCCCCCATCGACGCGGAGCGCTACCTCGCCTTTCTCGACCGCAGCGGCAACAACGCGGAAAACATCCTCAAATGGCTCGGCGACGTGCACTCGATCTACCGCTACCACGAAATGTATTCCAACGCCGTCGCGCAGATCGCGCGGCAAACAGGGACGCTGCTCGTGGACGTGCGCGCCTACTTCCTCGATAAAATGCCGTTCCGCGACTATGTGTGCATCGACGGCCTGCACCCCACCAATAAGGGCTACGACCTGATAGCGCAAGCATTTTCCGATTTTGCGCGCACCCTCGGCGGCGGCTCGGGCTTTGTGGGCGCGGAGGCGGTATAGAAGCCGCGCTTTCCCCTTCGCATACGGTAAAAATCGCCCGACGGGCGGTTTTTTTATGGGACGAAGAATCTTTTCCCTTCCTTACTGCCCCGTCACCCAATATATTTGCACAGCTTCCCCAACAGGTCGTCGGGATCGATGGGCTTGCCGATGTGCGCGTCCATCCCGGCAAGCATCGCCTTTTCAATGTCCTCGCGGAATACGTTGGCCGTCATGGCGATGATGGGAACTATTCGCGCGCGCTCGTGCTCGAACGCGCGGATGGCGCGCGTCGCCTCGAGGCCGTCCATACCGGGCATCTGGATATCCATGAGCACCGCGTCGAACGCGTTCGGCGCGGCCTTAAACGCCTCCACCACCTGCCGCCCGTCGTAAACGGGGGTGAGTATAGCGCCGTTTTTCGAGAGCATTTCGCGAAGGATGAGCTGGTTGACGGCGTTGTCCTCCGCGACGAGGATACGCTTGCCCCTAAGGCAGTCGGGGTCAACCGCCCGCTGTGGGGGCGTCCCGCGCCTGCCGTTTGTGATATCGTACAGGAGGTCCAAGAGTTTCGAGGGAAAGATGGGCTTTGGCAGGAACATGGAAATGCCGGCTTCGCGCGCGGGCTTTTCGATATCGCTCCATTCGTACATGGAGAACATGATGACGATCATCTTTTCGCCGCAGATGCGCCTGACCTCTCGCGAGGCCTCGATGCCGTTCATGCCGGGCATGCGCATATCCACAAACGCCACGTTGAAGGGGCATCCGCTTTCCATAGCGGCGCATGCCGCGTCCACGGCTTCCCGCCCCGAGGCGGCAAGCGTCGTTTTCACCCCGTACTGCGCAAGGAGCGCGTTCATGTACGCGCGCGTTTCGGGCTCGTCGTCCACCACCAAAACGCTCAGCTCGTCAAACGAAGGCGCGGCGGCCGCTTCTTCCTCCCGGGCCGTTTCCAGCGGGAGCGTGAAGGCAACCTCGCTCCCCTGCCCCATGGTACTCTCCGCCTTGATTTCGCCGCCCATCAGCTCCACAATGCTCTTGCAGATCGGCAGCCCAAGCCCCGTCCCCTCGTAAGTGCGCGAAAAGCTCGCGTCCCCCTGCTCGAACGGGTCAAAAATACGCTCGAGCTGCGAGGGCTCCACGCCCATGCCGTTATCCCGGACGCTGAAGCGCACAACCGCGCCGTTTTCCGTCTCACGCAGGGTCTCCACGTTCACCTCTATGGCGCCGCCCTCCTGCGTGAACTTTACGGCGTTGCTCAGAAGGTTTACGACCACCTGCTTGAAGCGCGTTTGGTCGCCCAGCACGTGGCGCGGCACGCTGCCGCCGATGTAAAGGTCTACGCGCTGGCGCTTTTCGTCGGCGCGCGGCATCAGTATTTCCACCGCGCTTTCAAGCGCGCCGATCAGGTCGAACTTCGCCTTGTTGATGCTGAGCTTGCCGGCCTCGATGCGGGAAATATCCAAAATATCGTTGACGATCTCGAGAAGGTGGCGCGAGGAAGCGTTGATCCTGGCAAGGTATTCCCCCATGTCGCCGCCGCCCTGCGAGGCGATGTGCGTAAGGCCGATGATGGAGTTGAGCGGGGTGCGTATTTCGTGGCTCATGCGCGAGAGGAACATGCTCTTGGCGGCGTTTGCCTCGCCGGCGACCCGCTTGGCCTCCACAAGCTCCAGCTCCTTGCGACGCCGGTCGGTGATATCCTCCGCCACGCCCAGTATGCCGTAGGGTATGCCGTTCTCGTCGGTGAGAGGCACCTTTTCCACATGGAACAGGCGTACCTCACCATCGATGCGTATCACGTTTTGCTGCACTTGGATGCGATTCAGCCCGCCCTTTAACATTTGCTCCTCAAGGAGCGCCTGCCGCTGTGCCTCGTCGCGCTCCATGAAGCGCTCCGCTTTTTCGCCTATGAGGTTCTCCACGGTGGTGCCGTAGGCGTCCGCCATGTGCTTGTTGGCGCCCAGATACACGCCGTCGATATCCCGCCAGAAAATGGCGATCGGCGCGTTTTCGACGACCCGCTTGAACATCTGACGCGAAACGAAAAGCTCCTTTTCGTATTGAACGCGCTGCGTGACGTTTGCGCAGAAGACCGCGGCCATGGTGTAGGAGCCGTTCTCCGCCATCACCGGGTAGATGAAGTTTTCAAGCCATATCCCCCGAAACTCCGTGAGAAGCGTAGCGGGCTGCCCGGTCGCAAGCGCGCGGTGCACACCGTCCATCACCCGCTCAAAGCTGACCTGCGGCAGGAAGTCGCTTAGCTTTTTCCCCGTGACCTCCTCGGGGCCGACGTTGAAAAATGCGGCGAAGCCGTTGTTCACGTTGTATAGCCCGCCCTGCGCGTCGAGCATGTAGATGCCGTCGGGCGTGGAATCGAGCACCACGCGCATCAAATTGCTGCGCCGCTCGAGCTCAAGCTCCTGCCGGCGCCGCACGTAGGCGTTGCGGAGCATTTCGACGAAGATATTGAGGATACCGACATCCTCCTCCGTCCATTCCTCCACCCGCTTTTTAGTGGCGATCATCACGCTGCCGCGGTGCTTGCCCTGTATTTGGATGGGCGCGTTAACACGGAAATACCGCTTCTCCTCGAATAAATCCTCGTCCTCATCCGCGAGCGTGGGATACGGCTCGTAAAACTCTATCCCCTGCCGTATGGTGCAGCGCACATTTCCCCGCCTGAGGCCGCCGTGCAGCTCCTCCACCTGCTCGGCGGAAAGCGGCTTCGCCTTCGCCCACTGCCCCACCGTGGAAAGGCCCCCCTGTGGGTCGTCGTATTCCGCATAGGTGACGCGCTCCGCGTCGAGATACTCGCCGATCACCCTTAAAGAGCGGTCGAGCGCCGCGCTCATTTCGGACACGGGAACGTTAAAAAAGTCCTGCGACAGCTTGAGCACGGCGGCTTGAGACCGCTGCTGGCGCGTCGAAAACTCAAGCAGCTTATCCTTCTGCCGCATGATCACGAGAAGGTTCGCCGCCGCATCCTCGAGCTCCACCGTGCGTCGCCGCACCGTTTCATCGAGGCCCTGCTGCGGGCGCAAGGCGTTTTTCAAGAGCTTACGAATGTAAATAAACAGCAGCACCGCCGTTATGGTAACAAAAAACCAGCCCTTTACGGACTCGATGCGCGTGAGCGACGCGACATCGGGCGCGAGCAGGCCGGCCAGATTGCCGGAAAAGGCGATCCACAAAAAGCTCACGATGAAATAGGCGCCGGCGACCCATAGCGCGTATTTCTCAGGGCTTCGCGGGTCCATCCACGAGTCCTCCGGTTTTCGCTTTTCCCGCTCCATTTCCTCGGAGCGTTCAGGCTGCGGCATAGCGTCGATCCCTCCTTTTCTTGAAAAAGTGTCTTGCGCCGCTTTTTCGAGGGTTACAGAAAGCGCCTGCGTGCCGTCGCCGGCGGCGGTTAAAAGCCTCCGGGAGTCTCGGTCCTCGAATCCCCTTAAGCTTTTACGGCAAGCTAAGGCGCGCACGAAGCGCGCCGTATACCCGTTCGATCTCAAAAATCGCTTCCTCCGCGCGCGGCATATCGAGTGCGCGAAGCGCGTGTTCCACCTCCGCCGCGGCGGCGGAAAGGCCATTAAGTCCGAGGTTTGCCGCGGTGCCCTTAAGGCTGTGCGCGCAAAACGCCGCATCCTGCGCGCCCCGTGCCCGAAGGATATCGTTTAGGCGCAAGGCAAGCCCTTCGTCAAAAAACATTTGAAGAAGCTCATCGTAGAGCGCTTCATTTCCCGCGAGCCGCGCGACCGCGGCTTCACGATCCACCTCAGGCGCCCGGCATCTTCGGTCCGTAAAGACATCTTTTTCCATAGAACCACCCCTTTACGTTTGGCGGCGACGGTGTAAAAAGATCAGTCGTTATGCAGCATCGCAATGGTTTGGAAACGTTCGGAGAGCGCCTCGAACACCTCTACGAGCAAAGGATCGAACTGCCCTCCCCTGCCGGAGCGGATGATCTCCACCGCCGTTTCGTGCGGATAGGCGGGCTTGTAAACGCGCTTGCTCACGAGCGCGTCGTACACGTCCGCAATGGCCACGACCCGCGAGCTCAGGGGGATGCTTTCACCGCAAAGCCCGTCGGGGTAGCCGCTGCCGTCCCAGCGTTCGTGATGGTGGCGGCAAATCTGGTGCGCGTAATAGATGTATTCGTCGTCCACGGAATCCCCGAGCGAATCGATGAAATCGCTCCCCGTTACGGCGTGCTTCTTCATCACTTCAAATTCCTCGGGCGTGAGAGGGCCGGGCTTCATAAGGATGCTGTCGGGCACGCTGACCTTGCCGATGTCGTGCAGCGTGGAGGCGCGGGCGATGAGCCCGGCGTTTTTCCTGTCGAGCTGCTCCTGAAAAAGCCCTTTATCCAAAAGGTAGCCAAGCTGCGCCTCGCAATAGAGCTTGATGCGCTTAACATGCTTTCCGGATTCGAGACTTCTGTATTCGATGATGGAGGTGACGGCGTCGAGAAGCGATTCGCGTATTTCGATGATCTTGCGGGTTCGCAGGTCGATAAGCTCCTGCAGCATATCCTGATGCCGCTTGAGCTCCACGTGGTTGTTGACGCGGCATCTTACGATCTGGGCATTGAAGGGCTTGGTGATATAGTCGATCGCGCCCTCGCTCAAGCCGCGGCTTTCATCGTTTTCGGTATCGAGAGAGGTGATGAGGACGACTGGAATATCCTTGGTGAGCCTGTTTTTCTTGAGGATGCGCAGCACTTCGTAGCCGTCGTATTCCGGCATCATGATATCGAGCAGGATCAAGGAGAGCGACCCCGCGTTTTCGAGCGCGCGCTCCACGGCCTGCTTCCCGTTTTCCGCCATGATGCAGCAATACTCATCCTGCAGGATCGTTTCGAGTATCCTGCGGTTGATAACGATATCGTCGGCGATCAATATTTTTTCCATTCGCGCCTCCGGCTTCGCTGCCCGAGCATGTTGCTGACGATAAAATTTTCCGCCGTCTTGAAGAGTGGTTATTACAATTATATATTATTTAGCGCGAACCTGTCAATTTTTGTCTGTTTTTTGCGTATTGCGCCGACCGGGAAAGGCATTTTAAGCGATACGGCGCCTTAGATCGTTCCGCGGCGCCGCATCAGGTTCATATTTTTACCAAGCCCCGAAAGCCTCTGCCGGAATAGTAGGATTCCGCGCCGTTATGATAGACGAAAACATGGCCGTAACGCCGGTCGCAAAACAGCGCCCCGCCGAGCCGCCTGATATCGGGAGGCGTCATGACCCAGCTCGAGGTCTTCGTATCGAAATTACCCAGGCTTTGAAGCTCCCGGTACTGCGCCTCCGTTAAAAGCTCGACGCCCATCGCCGCCGCCACATCCATGGCCGCGTTCTCCGGCTTATGCTCTTTTCTCGCCTTCAAGGCCTCGCCGTCGTAGCAGAGGTTTCTGCGGCCAATCGGGCTTTCTGCCGAGCAATCGCAAAAGACGTATGCGCCCGTTTCCCCGTCGCGGCCGGTCACATCCGGCTCGCCGCCGGTTCTTTCCATTTCGTTTAGCTTCCACAGGCTTTCGGGCTTCGTTTCAAGACGCGTTCGCACATCCTCCCACACAAGGCCCTCGTGGCGGCCCATGTTTTTTTCAAAGCGCGCCCGCAAGATTTTTAAAAGCTCCCCGCGCTGTTCCGGGGTCAAGCGCAATGCGGTATCGGCCATGGCAATCCCTCCCGTTTTTAATTATGAAACGCATGTCTTTACGATAGCATACTCCCCGGCGCGCCGCATAGGGCAAATGCGCAATTCCCCGCCTGCTTCGCAAAATCGGAAATGGATTTGCGCCCGGAGCAGATCATCGAGTTCGCAGACAGAAGTATGTACGGCAGCAAACCGGCGGAAAAGCAGCCACGGTGGTTGATTTGTTCCGAATCCTGCCCGATTTAGTTCCCTTCTCTTCGGAACCGTTCCGCCAGCATATTCCAATCCTCCATAAACCGGCGCGTCAGATTCGGCCGTCGCCTGACTGCCAACGGATGGTAGGATACCATGCAGGGATACGACAAAACAGAATGCCACGATCCCCTAAGGTTTTTTACGCAGGCATCTTTATCGTTCAACATCGTTTGAATAACGACATCCCCTAAACAAGCGATGAATCTGGGGTTCATCATCTCTATTTGGCGAAGCAGAAACGGTTTGCTGAAGGCTCTGACTTCCTCTTTGTCATACCGGCGCAGTGGCCTGCATTTTAACAAATAAGTTAAAAAAATATCCTCCGCATTGAGGCCGGCTTGGTGCAGGGCTGCCTGCAAGGTCTGCCTCGTTCCGCAAACGTACTCGTTTCCGTCTTTGTCCTTACGGGCCCCCGGATTATCCAAAATGATAAGAATAGATCCCCCGGGGTCCCCTTCTCCCCAAATGACGGGCGATTTTTGCGTGCATATTTCGCATTGCCGATAGCTGTCGGCTTCCTTCGGAATTATGAGCTCCGGCCAGATCGCAGGCTTAAAGTTTATGTCCACCGTTTACCCTCCAAAACCCGCCGGAATGGCCGGGTTCAATTGCCTAAACAAGCGAATTTATATTGCCCGGAATCTTGTGGCATATCCATTGCCTTAGGACGGTCGATCCGCCCGCCGTGTCCGCCGCTTCGCTTCGCGACAGCTCTGTTTTGCCCTTGCTCCGGCAACCACAAGCCCGGCGCCCGTGCAGGGCCACGGGCCCCGCACGGCGTGGTGGCGCCCCCTGCCGGGGGCCACCCCGCCCCGCCCGGTACGATCTCACCAGGCCGCAGGGGCCGGCGGCGAGCAGGGCTTTTTGCGGAAAGGGGACGCGGCGGAATGCGCGGGAAAAGATAAGGCGTCACCCGGCAAGCCGCGCCTTTTACTCAGATACCATTGACAAAACAGGGATTTTGGTTTTGGATAAAAGAGTCGGGGTTTTTATGTTCGTTTGTTGTTGTTCTGAAATTACAGCAAAACCTATTGACTGCGACGTTGCGTCGCGCTTTATTATGGTATAACAGACCAAGACAGGAGTTGTGCCTATGGGCAATTTGACCAAAGTCCGTGAAGTATCGCTGAAATACGATATTTCAACGCGCGCCTTGAAGTATTACGAGGACATGGGGCTAATGAAAAGCGCAAGGAGCGAGAATTACGCTTACCGCGTGTACGATGAAGCCTCGATAAAGCGGCTCGAACAAATCCTTATTTTGCGAAAGCTGAATATAAGCATAAAGGACATCGCGCGGATTTTTTCGGCAAGCGGCTCTGAAGTGGTCCTTGAAGTATTGAGCAATAAGGTGAGCAACATCGACGAGGAAGTCGCACTTTTGCATGAGCTCAAAGGTGTTGTCCTCGATTTTATCAAACAAATCCAGCAGTCGGATTTTCATAGCGATTCGGATGTTAAGCTGCTCTACGAAAAAGCGAAAGTGCTTGAGCGGCAGCTTACCGGCGTTGCTTACGACGGCAATCCGTCCCCCGTCAATCAATTGCTCAACGTCGCGGCAAAGCTGGAAAAAATGCCGGACATCAGGGTGGTTTATATCCCCCCGCTTAAGATGGCCCGCTCCGGGAATGGCGATCTGGATGAATTCGACAGGTGGTGGAGCGGCGTCGATACGGGGAGCAGTATCTTTCCCCGTGACTTTTTGTGGTACAATGAAAAACTCAACTGCTTTGAGTGGCTTTTTGCGATACCGGACGGGTTATCCGATACCAACGGCTACGAAGTTTTCAATTTTCCCGGCGGGCTTTATGCGGTAGCGACGGCCGTTGACGGGGATGAAATAAACAAGGTAAACCGCCTGATCCATAAATGGGCGGAGGAAAACGAATTCTTTGAACCGGCAAACAGTAGAAACGATGCGAACGAGCGTTATGATATGGGGCATATCGTTACGCCTCCGATCTTCCAAGAGAAAACGGGCTATCACTTAATGGATGTCTTCGTTCCGATCGTTGAAAGGAAGTGTGCGGATTGAGCGGCAATTTGTATTGGATAGAAGAATGGGCGGCGATCAGGCGCAACGAGCTCGTCCCGTTGCCTGAGGAAATTAGCGTCCATGGTGATTTTCTAACAGCCATGGATAAGGAGGAGTTTGCTTCGGCGTTCCGGCAAATTTGGGCCATGTTTGCCCTTTTGTACGAGGATATGGCGAAGCATCCGGATTCTTTCGGATTGCCCCTATACAAACGGGACGAATACGGTTATTTTTCGCCGCAGGCGAGAGAAGCGAGAAACGCGCCTCACCGTTTTTTTATATTTCTTTACAATGTCCTCGTATCCGGACAGATGACGGGCCATGGTTTCATCCTTGACGCGGCCAAATTTAAAACCGTCAACGATGTGAAGAATTCGCATTTGCTGTTTGAAAGGTTGCGGGATTACGGTTTTATATGCGCCGGTTTGAAGGATTATAAAATTCCAAAGGCCGCGGACGGCATTACCATAAGCTATCCCGACAATCGCTGGGTTCTTGCCGTACTGAAGCAAATGGCGGAAAAAGCCGAACGGCTGGGCCGCCGCCGCGATTTTTTGACCTGCCATTACAGGCTGTTTCAGGATGGGCTTTCGGAGGCCAACTACGGAAACGGCGCGGATATCGTTGCGGATCAAATGCATACAGGGCGGGAGCGGGATTTTGTTTACGCATTGGATAAGGCGCTTGGAAACCTTGGCTATCTCGGACACGAAAGGAGCTGGAATGAGGGCGTCGGGTACGCTTATTATTCTACGCAAAGGGAAATGCAGGCGAAAGGCGCCTATCATTTCTGGCTTTTATCATGGAAATCAACGCTTAGGCTGTATTTGCGGATTAGGAACGCCGAAAAATGCTTGGAGTATTTGCAGGGATGTCCGAACTCGGTTAAGCAGATATTTTTAAGCAGCGACGAGGGCTGCGCAAACCGGCGCAACGGCCTATGCAAAAGCGGCGTGCGCTACCGTCTGGACGGAACCGACTACTGGCGCTGCGGCTGCTGTAACGCGCCGTTCTATTTTGAACCCCAAATAGAAGATATTGCCCATTATATAAAGCTGGTGGAGTTAGGAATAAAGAAATAGCGCGCAAGGCGGCGAAGAAATCAGATGCCGCATTTCTCAAAAATGCGAGATAAATCCAATGCCTCAAATAGCTTTTTGCCCGGCATTTTACCCTTGCCGCGTTTCTTGCGCTTTGCAACTTCCTCAATCGTTGCAACAGCCGGCAATGCTATTTAGGCTTATCCGCAAAGTCCAGACAATTTTTGCGGCGATATTTCCGTTTCATCTCGGTTTTGATCCTGTTCACAATTCCGGCCACTTTAAACGCTGGCCAATGCTCGATTTGATACTTCCTTATTCCGACCCCGATTCACCTTTGGCGAAGCCGCGCGAGCACGGCTTCGCCAAGCTGAGCGCCGTCAAGCTGCATCGCAAGGATGAGCGCGCCGCGATCCGGCGGCAGCAGGGGCATAGAAAGGCGCATACCGTCTTTTTCGAGCGCCGCGCGAAACGGCGCGAGGATGCGCTCGCCCATTTTGAAAACGCCGCCCGTACAGCTTACGGATGTAGCGTCGGGCAAGCGGAGCCCTTCGCGGATGGCGCGCGCGATGCTCGCGAGTTCCTGCGCCGCATCGGCAAGGATGCGCTTGGCATAAGGGTCATTTTGGTCATAAAGCGCGGAAACGATGGGAGAAAGCGCGGCGATCCGCGAGCGATCAAGCTTCCATTCACGCACGACGCGCGCGATGACGTCGCCGTCCGCGGCAAGGAAAAGCGCTCCCCTGACCGCGCCGTACAGCGGCGTTTTTTCATAGCGGCCGTCGCTCTGCTTCGTAAAGTCCTGCAGAAGCCGGAGGCCGATCCAGTAGCCGCTGCCCTCGTCGCTGCCGATGGCGTGGTGCCACCCGCCGCAGCGCATGCTTTCGCCCGCGGCGTTTCGCCCGAAGCCCATGGAGCCGGTGCCGGCGATGATGTTGATGCCGGGCGCGCCCGCCAAAGAGCCCGCGAGCGCGTTTTCGCAATCGTTGCCGACCGCGTGCGGGATATCCCCGAGCGCGGCTTTCACCGCCGCGCGGATGGGGGCTTTGTCGGCCTCCACGTCACCGTAGCCGCCGCAGCCGGCGAACGCGAAGGCGATGTCACCGGGCCCGACGCCCGCTTTCCCGCAGACGTCCTGTAGCCCCGCCGCAAGCGTGCGCGTTACGCCGCCGAGCCCGCATTGCATGTAATGGCTGGTGGGCTGTAAACCTTCCGCAAGAACCCGCCCCGCGGCGCCGCAAATGGCAAAGGCCGTTTTGGTGCCTCCCCCGTCGATCCCAAGATAAAGCTTCATTCGTTGGCCTCCCTTAAGGATGCGCGCATGATCAGCTCCGTAGGGAAAAGTATCTTCCGCTTGCAGCCGCCGCGCCCTTGAATCATATCCATCAGCCGCTGCACGGCGGCAACGCCTATCTCATGCGTGGGGATGCCGATCGTGGTCAGCGGAGGCGCCAGATGCGCGCTCAAATTGATGTTGTTGAAGCCGATCACGCCCACGTCGTCCGGGCAGCGAAGCCCCATGGCGTAGAGCGCGCCCAAGATAGCGGAGGCGAGGGAATCGCTGCCCGCGAAGATCGCGTCCGGCGGCGACTTTAGCGATATCAGCTCCCGCGTCTGGGCGGCGCACAGGTTGAGGTCCCACGCGCAGTCCTTCACGAGCGATTCATCGTAAAAAAGCCCCGCGCGGCGCAGTGCCTCGCGGTAGGTGACAAGACGGATGGAATCGGAAAACGGCTCGTTGGGCGAGCTGCCGCTCATAATAGCGATGCGCCTGTAGCCATGGTCGATCAAGCAGCGCATCACCTTCCAATTCGCTTCGCTGTGATCGAAGCCCACGCCGTCGAACTGATAATCCGCCTCGTCGTTATCGATGAACACAATGTTGGGGATGTTGGCCCCGATATGGTCGAGCATAGCCTTGGGCACGCGCTCCATCAGAAAGACGCCGGAAAGCCCGGCGCGGAAGAGCTCCTCGATCACCACAGGATTTTTGAGTTCGTTATAATTGCGTATCACGGAAATGACCGCGCCCTGCCGGTCGCATTCCTCCTCCAGGGCGGCGAGGATGGCCATGAAGAAGGGATCGGAATACTTTTCGGCGGTCAGCGCCAAAATGCAGCCGAGCCGGATGCGTTCCTTCTTCGGTCGGCGCGAATTGCGGGCGTAGCCCAGCCGCTGTGCCGCCTCCTCTACGCTTTGCCGCGTCAGCGCCGTGGCTTTAAAGCCCGCGTCGCCGGAAAGTATCCTCGATACCGTGGTGATGGAAACGCCCGCCTCCCGCGCGACCTCCCGAATGTTCGCCATGCTCTCTCCTCCTGTTTAGTAAACATTATAGCGAAAAGCGGCATAAATTGCAAGGGGCGAATTTTCTTTAAAGGCTTTACAAATCGACAAAGTGAAGGTAAAATGTAACCAGCACAAGCGAATAACAGATCAAATATTTTACTAAACAAACAAAACTTCAGCGATGGAAGGCATCCTATGAGAAAATTTGTATTTATCGGCGCAGGTTCGCTGGATTTTACGCGCGACCTCGTCCGCGACCTGATGACGTTCCCGGCCTTTGACGAGTGCGAGCTGATGCTCATGGATATCGACGAAAAACGGCTTTCGTATGCGGAGCGCGGCATAAAGCGCATCGTGGAGGCGAGCGGCCGCCACGCGGTCGTAAAGGCGACCACCGACCGCCGAGAGGCGCTTCGCGGCGCGGACGGCGTGCTCATCACGGTGCTGCAGGGCGGCGTGGAGGTATGGCGGCACGATATCGAAATCCCCATGAAATACGGCGTGGACATCTGCGTAGGCGATACGCGCGGGCCTTCGGGCATTTTCCGTTTCCTGCGCACCGCGCCCGTGCTTTTGGGCATGATCCGCGATATTGAGGAGCTTTGCCCCAACGCGGTCGTTCTCAACTACACCAACCCCATGGCCATGCTCGTAAGCTATTTGCAGGCGCAGACGACCGTAAGCGTGACGGGGCTTTGCCACAGCGTGCAGGGCACGGCGGAGATGCTGGCGGGCTGGCTGAACGTCGCGCCCGAAAAGCTAGACTATACCTGCGCGGGCATCAATCATCAGGCGTTTTACCTCTCGCTCACGTCGGATGGCGAGGATATGTACCCCAAGCTGAACGAGGCCGTCAAGCGCTCCGAGGTGGCGAACGAGGAGCCCGTGCGCATTGAAATGTTTAAGTACCTCAAATTCTTTCCCACGGAATCCTCCGGCCATAACTCGGAGTATAACCCGTGGTTCCGCAAGCGCCCCGATCTGATCGAAAAATACTGCACGCACGGCACCGGCTGGAACCCGGGAGAGCACGCCTATATCCTAAAGGAATACCTCGAGCGCGAGAACACGTGGGAGGCGGAGTATACGGATTGGCTCGAGCGCGGCGAAGTGGAGCTCGAACGCGGCGATGAATACGCCTCGCGCATCTTTAACGCAATCTACGGCGACCACACGCCGTTTAAGTTCAACGCGAACCTAAGAAACCGCGGCTACATCACCAACATCGACGAAGGCGCCTGCGTGGAGGTGCCGGTCGAGGCGGACAAAAACGGCATCCGTGTGTTAGGCAGCCATACGCTGCCGCAGCACCTCTCCGCCCTCGTGGCCAACTCCGCCAAGCTCGAGGAGCTCGCCGTGCGCGCCGCCATCGAGGGAGATCCCGAAAAAGTATTTCAAGCCATCCTGTTCGACCCGCTGACCGCAAGCGTGTGCAGCATGGAGGAGATCCACCGCATGGTGCAGGAGATGCTTGATAGGAACGCGCCTTATCTTCGTTACTTCAAATCCCTAAAAATCTAAGGAGGAATCGACGGAATGAAGAAGCTATTGAGCCTTGTACTCGCCCTTGCGTTCGCCCTGAGCTTAGCCGCCTGCTCCCCGGCCGCGCCCGGCACTGCGGATGAGCCCGCCACCGGCGGCGATCAGGTAGAACTGGTCATCTGGGGCCATCAGGAGGAATCCTGGAACATCTCCTACCGGGCGATCGCGGACGCGTTTATGGCGGAAAACCCGGATATCAAGATCAAGTACGAGTTCTTCCCCTACGATGAGTTCGAATCCAAGGTGCAGACCTCGCTGATCTCCAAGAGCGGCGGCGCCGACGTTTACGAGATATGGGGCGGCTGGGGTGTCGATTACGCCTCGACCGGCGCGCTTGCCGCTATGCCGGACGCCATGGCTACCGAGATCCGCAACGACGCGTACCCCTGCACCTACGGCGCGCTCGAGTACGATGGCAAGCTTTACGGCGTGCCGATGGAGTTCAACATCGAATGCGGCGGGCTTCTCGTCAACAACAAGCTCCTTGCGGCGGACAATCTTACCGTTCCCACCACTTGGGATGCGCTGATTGCCGAGGCGAAAATGGCCGCGGTGAGCGAAAACGGCATCATGACCACCAAGGGCTTCGATTTCGTTGGCTGGGACGGCGTGCCATACCTGTTCACCTCTATGATCCTTTCGCAGGGCGCCAACTACCTCAATGCGGACGGCGGCTTCAACTTCACGAGCGCTGAGGCGAAGCGGGCGTTTTCCGCGCTTGCCGATCTCGTGCTCAAGGAGGGCGTTACCGATCTTTCCGGCCTTACGGACGACAGCGGCCTCGAGGGCTACCAGCAGCTGTTCGCGGATCAGGCCGTGTTCGTGCCCCGCGGCCCGTGGTCGATCGCGGAGGGCGTTTCCACCTTCGGGCTGACCTATGGCCAGGACTTCAGCTATGCGCCCATGCCGTGGTACGGTGAAAAGGCCGCCTTCGCGGCGGAGACCGGCTGGGCGTTTGCGGTCAACGCCTCGAGCTCCAAACAGGACGCGGCGTTCCGCTTCCTCGACTATTTCTTCTCGGACGGCGTCATCATGCAGAACAACGTCGCCTGCGGCCAGATACCCGCTAAAAAATCGGTCGCGCAGAGCGCCGAGTACCTCGAGCAATCCCCGTACGCGGAGCCGCTCGTAGGCATTCTCGACAAGGCGCAGTTTATCGGCTACTTCAACACCGACCAGTTCAAGGAGATCATCAACGAGGTGTTCCTCGACTACTGCACGGGCGGCATTTATGCGAGCGTCGACGACGCGATGGCGGCGCTCGAAACGAAGCTTTCGGAAATGTAACCTGCCGGGCGGGCGAGACGTTTCGCCCGCCCCCCTCCCCCATGCGACGGAGACTGTTCGATGAAAAAAAGCAACCGAAAATTTCTCCTGATCGTGCTGGTACCCGCGTTTTTGCAGATATTTCTTTTCCTGCTGCTTCCCATCTTCGGAACGGGCGCGATCTCGTTTATGGAATATAACCCCTTACAGCGGGATAACCGCTTCGTGGGGCTTCAAAACTACGCCGCGCTCCTCAGGGACGGCACTTTTTTTGTGGCGCTCAAGAACACGCTCGTGTTCACGTTCGTCACCGTAGCGCTCAATCTCGCGATATCGTTGGCTACGGCGACGCTCATCAGCCAGCTTAAGTCCAACAAGAGCCGCAGCTTTTTCCGCATGATCGTGTTTTTGCCGTGTATGGCGCCGCTCGTGGCCTCGTCGGTGGTGTGGGCGCGCAGCATCTACCAGACCAAGGGGGGGCTCGCCAACGCCATTTTGATCCTCTTCGGCGGCGAGGCGATCTCTTGGATAGGCGACGCGCGCTACCTGATGCTTTCGGTCGTCATCTTTACGATCTGGGCGGACATCGGCTATAACACCATCCTCTTTTCGGCGGGCATCGACGGCATACCTGAGGAACTGTACCAAGCGGCGCAGCTCGACGGCGCAGGCCGCTGGCGCGCGTTTTCCAAGATCACCTTGCCGCTCCTCGGCCGCACAATGACCTTTGTGTCGCTGATGACGCTCATTTCCCATTTCCAAATGTTTGCGCAGTTCAATGTGCTGGCGCTTAAGGACGGGCCGCAAAATTCCGGCCTTGTGCTGACGAGCTACATCTACAAAACCGCGTTTATCTACAAGGAGATGGGCTATGCGGCAGCGATCTCCATGGCGCTTCTTTTGATCATCGTGATCGTGACCATCGTGCAGCAGCGGTTCAGCAGGGTGGATTGGGAGTATTGAGCATGAAAAAAAGCAATGCCATTCGGCGCGATTTCAGGATCCGCGCCATCATCTTCGCCATCCTCATGGCGGCGGCCATCGTCATCGTTGTGCCGTACCTGTGGATGCTGTCGAACTCCTTCAAAACCACCAAGGAAACGCTGGTGGATTCCTCGCACCTGCTGCCTCAAGAGTTTACGCTGGACGGCTATAAAAAGGTGCTGACCGACTCGCCCTTTTTCTCGTGGCTGAAAAACTCCCTGATCGTCACCTGCGTCAATACGCTGGTGGTGCTTTTTACGAGTTCTCTGGTCGGCTACGCCTTTTCGCGCTTCGAGTTTCGCGGCAAAAGCCTTCTGTTTGCGCTTTTGCTGTTCACCATGATGGTGCCCGCGCAGGTGACGATGATCACCACCTTCATTTTGATCGACGGCATAGGGCTTTACGATTCGCTGTGGGCGCTCATCCTCCCCGCGTTCATTAACGCCTTCGGCATCTACCTATGTAAGCAGTTCTGCGACGAGATACCGCGCGAGCTCATGGAGAGCGCCAAAATAGACGGGGCGGGCAACTTCATGGTCTATTTCAGGATCGTGCTGCCGCAGATAAGACCCGCGCTCGGCGCGCTCGCCATTTTCACCTTCCTCGAATATTGGAACGACTATTTAAACCCCTTGATCTACCTCGCGAGCACGGATCATATGACGCTGCCGCTGGCGCTGAGCTATTTCTCCACGCAGCACTCGGCCAACCTTTCTGCCACCATGGCGGCGGCGGCGCTCATCATGGTGCCCGCGGCGATCGTATTCATCCTTTTCCAGAAGCAGTTTATCAAGGGTATTTCCATGACGGGCATGAAATAAGGAGGCTTTTATGATACTTGGACGCACGGCGCCGCAATGGGCGGCACAAAAGGCAAACTTCACCGCGGAGGAGATCGCGCAGCAGCCCGCGGTATGGAAAAAGACCGCCGCGCAGATCGACGCGATTCGGCCTAAGCTCGGTGCGTTCCTCGCCAACGTGACCGCGAAGCCCGATTTCGATATCGTCCTCGCGGGCGCGGGCACCAGCGAATACGTGGGCAAGGCGCTCTTAGCCTCGCTCCGCATCCCCTATAACGGGCATGTTTTTGCCTTCGGCACCACGGATATCGTGGCGACGCCGCGCGCATACCTGTCCGAGGATAAGCCCACGCTGCTCGTTTCCTTTGCCCGCTCAGGCAACAGCCCCGAATCCGTGGGCGCGGTGGCCGCCGCGGACGCGGTCTGTAAAAACATATGGCATCTTTTCATCACCTGCAACGCGGAGGGCGCGCTTGCGAAGGCCGCCGAAACGCGCAAAAACTGTTTTTCCATCGTGCTTGCGCCGGAAACCAATGACCGCGGCTTCGCCATGACGAGCAGCTTCACCGGCATGTATCTCGCGGCGCTGCTCGCCTTCTTGCCCCAGCCTAAATCCGCGCTCGAAGCGATGTGCGCCGCTTCGGGCCGCTTCCTCGAAACGGGCTATGAAACGCTCGAAAGGATCGTAAGCGGCTTCCCCTTCGAGCGCATCGTCTACCTCGGCACGGATGTACTCAAGGCCGTGGCGCAGGAATCGGCCCTCAAGATGCTGGAGCTTACCGGCGGTAAGGTCACGACCGCTTTCGATACGCCCATGGGCTTTCGTCACGGGCCCAAATCCATCGTCAACGCCCGCACGCTCACCGTGGTCTATCTTTCGGGCGAGCCCTCGACGCGGCGCTATGAATTGGACCTATTGAAGGAGCTTTGGCGCGATAAAAGGGGCGGTACGCTCTTAGCCGTCGGCGGCCGAAAGGACGGAAACGCCGAGGCGCTGTGCGACGCATATCTGAACTTCGACAGCTGCATGGCGCTCAACAACGCCCTGCTCGCGCCGCTCTATGTCGGCGCGGCGCAATGCCTTGCGCTGTTTCGCTCGCTGTCGCTGGGCCTGACGCCGGACGACCCCTGCCCCACCGGCGAGGTGAACCGCGTTGTTAAGGGCGTTACCATCTATCCCGTGGAGGGGAGGTAGCGCCATGCACGAGCTAAAGGAGCTTGTGGCACTGCAAAAGCGCGGTGTGAAACGAGGCATATGCTCCGTGTGCAGCAGCAGCCCCTTTGTGATCGACGCGGCGCTTTTGCAGGCGAAGGAAGCGGGCACCGCTTTGCTTTTGGAGGCGACCGCCAATCAGGTCAACCAGTTTGGCGGCTATACGGGCATGACCCCGCAGGATTTCCGGGACAGGACGCTCTCCCGTGCGCGTGCCGCGGGCCTGCCGGAGGAGAGGCTGATCCTCGGCGGCGACCATCTTGGCCCCGTGGCCTGGAGGGGGTGTCCCGCGGCGGAGGCCATGGAAAACGGCGCGGCCTTGGTGCGCGCGTTTGCGCTGGCCGGCTATTCCAAAATTCATCTGGACGCGAGCATGCCTCTCGGGGGCGACGCGCTTTTAACAACGGAGGAGATCGCCCGGCGCACCGCGACGCTTTGCCGCGCGGCCGAGGAGGGTTACCTTGCACGCAAAAAGGAACATTCCGGCGCCGCCGCACCCGTGTATGTAATCGGCAGCGAGGTGCCTACCCCGGGCGGCAGCGGCACGGAAAACGAGCTTTCCGTTACGCGCCCGGAGGCGCTTACCGACATGCTTTGCACCTTCGAGGCAGCCTTCGCGGAAAGCGGCCTTACGGAGGCTTGGACGCGCGTGATCGCTGCCGTGGTGCAGCCCGGGGTGGAGTTTGGCAACGACGAGATACACGAGTATGAACCCGAAGCCGCGGCGGAGCTCGTAGCCGCCGTCCGGAAGCTAAAAAACGTCGTACTCGAGGGGCACTCTACGGACTATCAAACGGAAGCGAGCCTCCGCAGGCTCGTGGAGGATGGCGTCGCCATCCTCAAGGTCGGCCCGGCGCTCACATTCGCCTGCCGCGAAGCGCTGTTCGCGCTGAGCTATATCGAGCTTGAGCTCGATGTAAAAACGCCTTCGCGCTTTATGGAGACGTTGGAAAAGGCGATGCGCGAAAGCCCCGGCAACTGGGCTAGCCATTACCCCAAGGACGCACCGAATCCGCGCTTGCTGCGCCGCTTCAGCCTTAGCGACCGCAGCCGCTATTATATGGCAGCTCCGGCGGTCGAACAGGCGACGGAACGCCTTTTGAAAAACTTGGAAGAAACGGGTATCCCGCTCGCGCTGATCAGCCAGTTTTTTCCCATGCAGTATACACGCGTCCGCCGCGGCGCGCTGGCGGCGCAGCCGCGCGCGCTGGTGCTCGACAAGGTTCGCGAAACGCTAGCCGTCTATTGGCGCGCCTGCGGATATTGAGCTCCATTCGGGCTCCCTATTTATACACTCGGTGGTTTTCCTTCGTCGCCCCCGCCCTATCAAGCCTGCTAAAGGAGCGACCTTATAAAAAGCCCGGCTTTTGGCCGAGCTTGGTTTCGTATGCTGCTTGACTTGTTGTTTTCAGGGCAGACTAATGCCGCCCCCTTTGGTGCGGCGCCTTAGCTTATCGAAAGCCCGAATGTCAAAGCTCAACTCATCCGGGAAAATTGCTCCACAGCTTTTGCGAACTCCGCCGTTGTGCGCTCCGCGTCGCCATGCTCGAGCCCTTCTTTCACGCAATGCTGCAAATGTCCTTCAAGCACAATCTGGCCGACCTTGTGCATTGCGTTTTTTACCGCGTTGATTTGTATCAGTATGTCTTCGCAGGGAACGTCTTCGTCGATCATTTTATCTACGGCGTTTACCTGCCCCAGTATTTTCTTCATTCGCCTGTGTAGATTGTCGGAATCCATACATTGTCGCATAAGTATTTCTCCCCGCTATGTTTCATTTACAATATTATAACATCATCGGAGAAATTATCCACATGCGTTTTATAAAAGTGCGCATGATGGCATAAAGCCGTCGCAAAGTAACCTTGTCCGGCCGGTTGCCTTTCCTCTGCTTTAAGATGATGGAATCGGTTTTCCGCATGCCCTGACATGCCGGTAGGCCGATGCCTGGTCACTCTGTTTTGGAACGGCACTCGGTGTATTCACCGATCTCCATACCCTTGCCGCGCCAGAAAGCCTTGATGTGCTCATAGTTTCCGGCCTTGCATATCGAAGTACACGCGGCGAGATGTATATGTCCGATGTCGTGCTTTTTCAGCACTTCCGCCGTTTTTTCAAAATTTTTAGCTCCATTGGCGCAATAATCGCAAGGTGAAACAGAGGCAAGATATGCCTCCGGGGGATAAATGTCGAACTCGCCTTCCCGTTCGCGGAACATACGCATACATTCCGCGGCGCCGCCGCAGGGATGGCTACAGTTAGGGCAATACAGAAACGCTATTTTCATAAAACACCTCAACGGTTGAAGCCGCCGGCCCCATTACAGGCAACAGGGCCGGCGGCAGATGGAGGAGGAAGCCTTCAATTCTTCTTTTTGCGCGTAAGGAGCACTACGACCACGATAACAGCCACGACACCCAGCGCAATCCAGAGTATGGGGCTGCGGCCGCCGCTTTCCGGCTGCTGTGTATTCGGCGTCGCGGCGGCAGGGGTGCTGACGGGCGCAGTGGACGCAGTGGGCGCGGCGGATGCCGCAGGCGCTTCGTTTGCCGATTGTCTCGGTGTCGTCAGGGATATTTTATTCACCATGGACCGTCCCAGCGTCAACTGCCAATGATCGTAAACGGCAGGATTATAGGCATAAGCCTGATCTTCATAATAAAATACGATCAAGGTGTTGCGTTCCGCCAATTTGATCTGCATCTTGTTGACCCATTCGTTGCGTACCTTGATATCTACAGAATCGCGTACACCCTCCATGATCTCATCCAATTCGGCGTCGCGAACCCTGGTGAGGTTTGAAGGCGCTACCGCGGGATCGGAGTGGAACTGTTCCACAAATCTGCTGGGCGTAGACATAAAGACGTCTCCCCAGCCCCATATGGCCATGTCGTAATCGCCAGGCTTCACGGCGTCCCAATTGGGCGCGACCAGCTCGTCGACCACGGACGATTCCAGCGCCTTAACGGTGACCTCTATGCCAACCGGCGCCAGCTGTTCCTTTACGATTTCGGCAATGCGTATGCTGGCGGGGTTGTTCGCATAGACCAGCAATTCAAAGGATAGCTTCTTTCCGTCCTTATCTTCGCGCACGCCATCCCCGTTGCCGTCAACAAAGCCCAGGCCATCGAGCAGCGCTTTCGCTTTAGCCGTATCCTGCGTATATTTGGGTGTGGCGGGGTTGTAAAGATAGTATTCCGGGTGCACAAATCCCGGGCTGCCTACTGTGGAAAAGCCCAAGGTGACCGTATTGGCGATATCCTCTATATCCAACGCGGAGGCGATCGCCGTACGAAAGTCCTGCTCGCTGAACGGATACCGATACTCATTCAGGAGCATAAGGCGGCTTCTGAATCCGGGGCCTTGCAATACGCCCAAAGTACTGTCCGCTTTGTATTGTTCAATCAATTCGGCAGATAAGGGACGCATCAGCGCATCGATCTGCTTGGATTGTATGGCCGTGAAGGCGGCCGTAGGCTCCGTCATCACAATGAGAACCAATTCCTCCGCCACCGGGGCGCCACCGAAATAATCCGTATTGGCTTTCAGCGTATAGTAATTACCTTCCTCAAAATCTGCAACGTAATAGGGCCCCGTGCCGATGTTATTGGTGTTGGTTTTTACTTCCGCCTCACTCAAACCCTCGTAAACATGCTTGGGCACGATCGGCATATAGCCGAACAAATCGGTCACGATAGCCTCGCTGCGCGGCGCGCTCAGTACAAACTCGATGGTATACGGATCGGGAATGTTCATCGTTGCAATTTCTTTTGCGGGCGTTGTAAACACCACGCTGTGTATGACGTTGGCGACCATATCATAGGTAAACCGCACGTCCTCCGCGGTAAAGGGTGTGCCATCATGCCATTTCACATCGTCGCGCAGGTGGAACGTGTAGGTTTTATAATCGTCGCTCACGTCATAGGATGTCGCCAAACAGGGTATGGGCTGGCGATCCGTCCCCATCTGGTAAAGGCTGTCGTACACCAGCCCTTGCACCTCCCAGTTTGTGGTTCCCACATCATTGAAGGGAATCAACGGGCCTTGGCTGCCGCTTATGCCGATTTTGATCTGTGGAACGAGGTTGTCCGCCGCCGATGCGGAAAAGCAGAATCCCAGCAGTAAAGAGAACACCAACAGGGCAACGAGCGCTCTTTTCATAAACAGTCCTCCCATAATTATAGATTCATTCCGCATTGGCGGAAAAATAAGACGTTAGCATTTGCAACAGGCGACGAAGTGGCCGGGCGAGCATTCGCGCATGCATGCGCTGTTTTCGCACATACAATCGACGTCGAAATGCAGACACCGGTTTTCAAAGGAGCAATTCTTGATTTGCTCGTAGCTGTTGACTTCGCCATCCTTGATGTGCCTGTCTTCCCCGGACAAAAAGGCGGTCAGATTTGTGGCAACGCCAACGAGCGCTTTGGTATACGGGTGTTGAGGGGAATAAATAATGTCGTCGCGGCTCCCGGTTTCCACGATGCGACCCTTGTACATCACGGCGATCCTATCGCACATATAGCCTGCCGTCGTCAAATCGTGTGTGATAAATACCATGGATACGCCCAGATCTTTTTTCAATTTCCGTAGCAGGTTGAGTATGCCGGCGCGTACGGACACGTCCAGCATCGAAGTCGGTTCGTCCGCAACGACGAATTCCGGCTCCATGACCAACGCGCGCGCTATGGCGATGCGCTGGCGCTGCCCGCCGCTCATTTCATGCGGATAACGATACAGGTAGGATTGTGCCGGTGAAACGCCTACAAGCTCCAGATATTTGCTGACGATATTCTTTTTTTCCTCTTGTGCCGCCGCCAATTTATTGATTACCAATGGTTCCGCGACAGCGTCCAGCACATTCATGCGCGGATTCAGGTATTCATAAGGATCCTGAAAGATGATCTGCGCCTTTTGTCGGTATTCTTCCAGCTGTTTTCCGCTGATCGCCGTAATGTCTGCGCCCTTATACAGGATCGTGCCGTTATCGGGACGTAACAGCTTCAGCAGAAGCTTGGCCGTCGTGCTTTTGCCGCAGCCGGATTCGCCGATTAGCCCAAGAATCTCGCCTTTGTGCAAATCAAAAGTCACGTCGTCCACGGCGTATACCTTCTGGTTCGTCTTGCGGATCGCGGAGACGATGCCTGCACGTTTCGTGTCAAAGCTTTTTTTAACGTGCCTTACGCTGATGAGCGGCATATCAGTCATGTTCTACCTCCCGGTAGCAGGCGACATAGTGCCCGGCGCCGATATCCCGCAGCGGCGGAGGGCATCCCTCGCAACGCTCTGTTTTGTTGTGACAGCGATTATAAAAACGGCAGCGGTTTTCGGGATGGATAAGCTTTGGCACGACGCCTTCTATGGATTCTACCTGCCCGCCAAAGTCCTTAAGGTCTATGTTTGACGCAAACAACGCCTTTGTGTACGGATGGTATGGATTCTTCACGAGCTCTTTCGTAGGCGCGGCTTCCACAAGATAGCCGGCATACATCACCCCGATCCGTGTGCATACGGAGGAGATCATATGCAGGTCATGTGAGATCATGATCAGGCTTAGATCCCGTTCTTTTTGCAGACGTTTGAGCAACGCGAGTATTTGGGCCTGTATGAGCACATCCAACCCTGTGGTCGACTCGTCCGAAATCAGTACGGACGGATCGCAGGAAAGCGCCATGGCAATAATGACGCGCTGCTTCATGCCGCCGCTTAGCTTATGCGGGTACGCATCAAACCATTTTTCATCCAAGCCCACCTGACAAAGCAACTCCATAGCTTTTTGCTTGGCCTGTTCCTTCGTTGTTTTCGGGTTGTGAAGCAAAATGGCTTCTACGATCTGCTTCCCTATTTTGTGCACGGGGTTTAGGGAATTCATGGAGCTCTGCGGGATCATGGCGATCTCCCTCCACAAAACCTTACGGTGTTGCTCCGGAGGCAGATTCATGATATCGCGCCCACCCAGCATCACCTTCCCGGCTATGATTTTGCCCGGAGGCTGCACCATATTGAGAATGGAAAATCCCGCGGTTGATTTGCCGCAGCCGGATTCGCCAATCAGCCCAAGCGTTTCGCCATTGTTAAGATCGATGCAAAACTCTTCCAACGCCTGATTGTCACCTGCGCGCGTTTCATAATACGTGGTCAGGTTTTCTACCTTCAGCAAAGACATTTCAATCTCTCCTCAATTTGGGATTGACGATCTCTTCCATGGCGTTACCCACGTAGGCAAAAGACAATACCAGCAGAGTGATCATCAGACCGGGCGGCAATATCCACCAAACCCATGAATTCGTGAGGAAGGCGCTGCGTGCCTGTGCGTAATAAAGGACGATGCCCCAGCTTTTATTTGTCGGGTCGCCCAGACCCAGAAAGCTTAACGACGCCTCCGTAAGGATTGCGCGGCTGGACATGAGAATCAACTGCGAGATGATGATGGAAAGCGACATTGGAAGTATGTGTTTCAGTATGACGTATTTGGGCTTGCCCCCTAAGGTTCTCACGGCCTCTATATAACCGCGGTTCTTTATGGTGAGCACCTGAGAGCGCACCACGCGCGCCGGTCCCGCCCAAGAGAGAAAGCCTATGACAAATACGACGTTCCAAAAAGAGGGCCCGATAAACGCGGCAATGAGTATCATCAGCGGCGTGGAGGGGATCACCAGCACAACGTCCACCGCGCGCATAAGCGCGGCATCCACCTTGCCGCCGTAGTACCCGGCGATCAGCCCTACCAGCCCGCCTATGGTGATCGCCATAATCGCTGCGGACAAGCCCATGATCAAGGAGATGCGCGTGCCGTAGACAATTTCGCTGAAGATATCCTGACCGATATCATTCGTGCCAAGCCAGAACTGCGCGTTCGGCTTTGCAAAAGGAGCGCCCACCCGTTCATACGGATCAAAAGGCGCGATCAGCGGCGCAAATACCGCCATGAGAATAAACAGGCAGATGATAACGAGCCCGGTGACGCCCAGCCTGTTCCTTAAAAATGTTGCAAAAAACTCTTTCAGACGCATACGCTATACCGCCTTTGGATCGATGAGCGGATACATGAGATCTGCCAGGAAATTTGCCGCCAGCACGCAGATAGTCGTAATGAGGAAGCATCCCTGTATCAATGGGTAATCCCGGCTGGACAGCGCCTCGAAAAGTAAGCGCCCCGTGCCCGGATAGGCAAATACCGTTTCGATGACCGTAGCGCCGCCCACCATATAGCCCAGATCCATCATGACGACCGTAACGACGGGAATGAGCGCGTTTTGCATGGCGTGCTTGTATTTTATATTGCGTTCCGCGACGCCTTTCAGCCTTGCCAGCAGAATATAATCCTCGCCCAAGGTATCGATCATTGAATAACGCATCGTCATATACACCGTGCTTACGGATATGAGCAGGAGCGTGGCGGAGGGAAGGATCATGTGCTTTGCAATATCGGCAATCTTTGCAAAGCCGGTGAGATTGGACCAGGCGGACTGTGCGCCGAAGGAGGGAAGCCAGCCCAGTTGCGTGCCGAATATGGCGATGAGGATCATGCCTACCCAAAAAGAGGGCATGGATTTTAGAAATACCATTGCGCTGCTCATGGTAACGTCGGATGATTTGCCGCGGTTCCACGCGGCGACGGAACCCAATACAACGCCGATAATAGTAGTGAGAACAATGTTGGTTATGGACAAAAGAAGCGTCCATGGAAGTTTTTCACCGATCAGTGTAATGACAGGCTTGCTTTTTTGGTAAGAATACCCAAGATCGCCCCGCAGCAAGTTTCCAATGTATTCCCCATACTGGGAAAGCAGGGACTTATCCAATCCATGCTTTGCCATGAGCTCTGCCCGCATTTCCGGCGTAATGGAGGCAGCGTTTTCCCCCAAAATGTATTTCAGGGGATCGCCGGGCATCATGCGCGGCAGGAAGAAGTTCAGCGTCAGCGTTAAAACGATGATAAGGAGATACTGGAGCAGCTTTCCAAGATAATACTTGACCATAACCGACCATCCTTACTTTGGTTGCTGGTTTACGTACATGGAAACGGTTGCATTGTCCCGCGTGATTACGCTTTTTGTTTATCCCGTTGGGTCTTAAACGTCAGTGCGCGCGTCGCGTTTAAAACGGCGATCAACGCCACGCCCACATCCGCGAAGATCGCAATAAACATGGGCAAGCGCACGACGACGCTGAGTATCATCACAAGAAATTTAACGCCCAGCGCAAATACGATGTTTTGCCACACGATAATCTTTGTGCTTTTGGCGATCTCGATAGACTCCTTCACCTTATACAACTCGTCGTTCATGATGACGACATCCGCGGATTCTATGGCGGCATCCGAACCCACGCCGCCCATGGCAAAGCCCACATCCGCGCGCACGAGTACGGGCGCGTCGTTGATTCCGTCGCCTACGTATAAAAGCTTCTTGCCCTTTTCGCTTTTTTGTTCGTTCAACTCCTCCACTTTTGCCACTTTGTCCTGCGGCAGCAGGCTGTGATAGGCTTCGTCAAGCCCCGTTTCCTTTTGAATATACCGCGCCGTACGTTCGTTATCGCCTGTGAGCATAATGGTCTTTTTGATGCCCACATGCCTGAGTTCTGCGATGGAAGACCTTGCGTCGCTCTTGATAACATCCGCGATAACAAACGATGCGGCATGAACGCCATCCACCGCCAGATACAGCATCGTGCCGGATTCGGCGCTTACGACGTCATGCTTCACCGCAAATTCCTCCAGCAGACGGGAGCTGCCGATCAGCACCTTTTTGCCCTTGTATTGCATGGATATGCCTTTGCCAGCAACCTCCCTATAGTCTGACATATGGGCTTCATCCAGTTCGTTTCCGTAGGCGCTCTTCACGGAAAGCGCTATGGGATGATTGGAAAAGAATTCACCGGCGGCAGCGTATTCCAAAACAGTTTCTTCATCGTACCCCGCCTGCGGATAGATTTCCCGCATGGCGAACGCGCCGCGGGTCAGCGTGCCCGTCTTGTCGAAGACGGCGATTTCCGCAGAGGACAAAGCGTCCAGATAGTTACCGCCCTTGATCAGTATACCGTGTTTGGATGCGCAGCCCAAACCGCCAAAATATGACAGCGGAATTGAAAGGACCAACGCACAGGGGCAGGAGATAACGAGGAATACCAGCCCCTTGTACAGCCATTCGGTATCCAGAGAACCGTGTATAACCAGGGGAAGGGCAATCGCAATGGTTGCCGCCAGCGCTACGACGACGGGCGTATAGACCTTGGCGAATTTCGTGATGAAGCTTTCCGTAACCGCCTTTTTGGCGCCGGCTTTCTCGACGAGGTAAAGTATCTTTGCTACCGTCGACTCATAATAAGCTTTGGTAACGCGCACCAATACCACGCCCGTAAGGTTAATAGAGCCGCTTAAAATATTGCTCCCCGGCGCGAGATCCTGCGGAAGAGATTCTCCGGTCAACACGGAGGTATCCACGCTGGTGACGCCCTCGATGATCTCTCCGTCGAGCGGTACCTTTTCGCCCGCCTTGACAACGATGATATCTCCGACCTTTACGGTTTCCGGATTTACGGTCTCTACACCGTTTTCCGTGCGCAAATTCGCGAACTCGGGCTTAATGTCAAGCAAAGAGCGAATTTGCCTGCGCGATTTGTTGACGGCAAGATTCTGAAAAAACTCGCCGGTTTGATAAAACACCATAACGCCGGCCGCTTCGGGGTATTCCCCGATGGCCAACGCGCCTATGGACGCGATGGTCATAAGGAAATTCTCGTCGAGAAAATCGCCGCGGAAGATATTTTTAACGGCTCGCCACAAAATATCATAGCCCGCAACCAAATACACAGCGATGTAAAGCCATAGGGCAGCCGCCTTCGGCAAGCCCGAAAGCAAGCCGATCACCAGCAAAATAGCGCTTACGATAATCCGCGCCAATATGATCTTGGGATTCCCGCCTTCTTCAACCACATGTCCATGGCTGTGCGCGTCGCCGCCTTCATCAAAAATACCGAGGTCATGATCATGGTCATGCGCATTGGCGCGCTCTTCATCACGCGCCTTATGCGCATAACAGCTGCCGCAGCATTCCTCGAGCGCCTGATTGTTATGGCTATGGCGCTCGCTGGTCTTTTCTTTTCTCAAATCGGCGGTGTCGGCGTTCGTCGTTTTACCCATATTTACCTCATTACAGAAAAATAGTGATTGGTGTTGCGCTTTGCTTGTGATAGATGATGCGTGTAAGTGAAGACAATTATATATACCATAGGGGGTATGGGTATAATATAAATGCTGGTAGACGCGTTTGTCAAGCCAAAAATAATGTGCGGGGCATTGATCCCGTCATCGGCCAAGCGGCGGCGGAACTCTTTGCGCAGGATATGCAAATTTTCAAAAAGGATGGTTTCTATCGAAGCAAGCATAAATCTGAAGCGATGCTGCTTTGCAATATCGATGAGTACGCATTGTTTTTATAACGGCAAGCGACCACACCCGTACTTGCAATATAAAATTCTGGAAAATTTGAAGAAAGCACCTTAAGTAAATGCCTTTAATATGCCTGTGTCAGGTTCGGGTTTGCCCCCCTTCCATTTTTCTACACAGGGAGATCCCAAGTTTTATATGCTTCTGTTCGGAATTTCAAACAGCTTCAAACGATCAAGAGAAGCTTAAGAGCAGCATTTCTTACAAGAGAAAACGGTCGAAACCGGACATGGGAGTTCGGATTTCGACCGTTTTTCAGTTTTAATTATAGCAAAGCCCCAAGCTGCCATCGTACCTTGCTCTTCCCCGTATAGTAACGCCGACATGTGAATTACCGCAGCAATGCGGCGGCCTCGGCGTCGAGGTAAACCTCTACAAAGGGATGAAGCTGCAAAATGGAGGCAGGGACGTCAGAAGTAACGGGGCCAACAAGCGCGCTATGTATGATTTTCGCCTTTGCGCCACCCTTTGCGGCGAGCAGCAGGCACGGCATGTTTATGATGTCCCTGAGCCCCAGCGTGATGCCGAGCATCGGAGCCTCGGCAGGCCAGTCACCCTTTTGGCGGATGTCCGCCTGCAGCTGTGGGCTGAGTTCGACGAGCCGCGTCGTGCTGTCGGGAGGTATGCCGGGCAGGTTCATTGCAAGGTGCCCGTCTGGGCCGATGCCGAGAATTTGAAGATCGCTGCCGCCAGCTGCGGCAATGCGGCGGACAAAATCGACGCATTCGCGTTCGTAATCATCGCTGCGCACGGGAGGAAAGATGAACCGCTCCTCGCCGAGCTTCAGCTCGTCGGCGCGTAGGTGCCTGCGGATGCTGCCGAGGCAGCTGAAATCAAAGCCCGCAGGCGCGCCGATGATTTCATCGAGTCCATAGAAGGTGACCCGGCTGAGGTCAAAGGGATGCGCGAGCCATATGTCGGCCACAGCGGCGTGTATGCCCTCAGTCGTGGACCCGGCGGCGAGGCCGATGACGCTGTCCGGCTTTTGCAGGATTTGCCCTATAATACGCCATGCAACGGCGCGGTTGAAATCGGGAACGGTGTCAAAAACATGTATTTTCATAAACCTTTCCTCCATGTGGTATAAAATTTATTAAACTTGTTGTGGCCGGCCATGCCCTGTGGTACAATATCTAAAACTGTTCTTGGGAGGGCGCATGGAAGACGCGGGATATCTGTCACGGCAGGGCGCTTGGGAAAACCTCCTTGCCATGATTGCTGAGCAGGGGTTACGGCCCGGCGACAGGCTGCCGCCGGAGCGGGAGCTCAGCGAGCGCTGGAGCCTCAGCCGGGGTACCCTGCGCAGCGCGGTTGCTGCCCTCGTACGCGAGGGGAGACTCTACACGCTTCACGGAGTGGGTACCTTCGTAGCGGCGCCCAGATTTGAGCGGAGCCTGCAGGGGCTCGAATCGCTGTCAGAGAGCGTTGCCCGGAGCGGTCGCCGGCTTTCGACCTCACTGCTGTTTGCGAGGGAGGTCCCCTGTGACGCTGCGTTTTGCACTGCCTTTGCACTGCCGAAAGGTGCGGAAATGACTGAGATTATCCGCCTGCGCCGCATAGACGACTGTCCCTCGTTCATCGAGACGGCCTATGTGCCTCTTACCCTTGCTCCGGAGCTTGCGTGCAGGATGGGAGACGACATGTCCCTGTATGGAGTTCTCGAGAGCGAGTACGCCATCGCCCTGCGGGACGGTGAACAGCGCATTGGCATCACCTACGCGAGCGACGAGGAGAGCCGCCTGCTGGGGGTTAGGCTCGGGGCTCCGCTTTTCTGGGTCGAGAGCAAGGCGCGGGATGCCGAAGGCAGGCTGATTGAATTTTGCCATGCGGTCATCCGGCCGGACAAGGTATCCATGAGCAGCGTTCTGCGCGGAGGCGAGCATGGATAGGCGTTTCGTGGACAGGCAGCCGGTCTACCTCCAGCTGCGCGAGATTCTGCGCGCGCAGATTGAAAGCGGCGAATATCCGCCGGGGGCAAAGCTCCCCTCGGAAAACGAGCTTGCGGCGCTGTACAAAATCGGCAGGCTCACCATTCGCAGCTCACTTTCCGCACTGGCGCTTGAGGGACTTGTAAGGAGTGTTCAGGGCAAGGGCGTTTTCGTGCTGGGGCCGAAAATCCCGCGAGACATGGAGACGCTCGGCGGTTTCAAGCAGACCATGACGGCCCAAAACCGCAGGGCTTCCACCCGGATACTCGAGAGAAGCCTGCGTCCAGCCGGGCCTTACTATGCACGGCTTTTCGGTATGGATGCGAAGGAGGGGCTCTTCTACGTGCGCCGCCTCCTGCGTGCTGACGATGAGCCTGTTTCGCTCGAAGAGGTGTTCGTCAGACAGGCGGCTGTACCCAAATTCTCGGAGTTTGACCCGGGCGTGTTTTCGATCTATGAGATCTACGATATGCTGCATGTCACCGTCACCGAGGCGGTGCAGCGGCTTGACCTTGCGGTTCCGGATGTCTCACAGGCGCGTCTGCTAGGCACGCAGCCGGGACAGGCCGTGCTGCATTTCCGGTGCCTGAGCAGCAATGAGGCTGGCGAGGTTCTCGAATATGCGAGCACATATACACGCAGCGACATGTGCAGCTACAGCATACACTTTGAGAAGAGAGGATGCAACGGGATATGAGGATAGGGCTTTTTACAGCGGGTTACCGGCGCAATGCGCTGTGCGACGCCTTTGAGGATGCCGCACGCTTTCGCTATGATTATATCGAACTTCTCGGCGAGCGGCCGCACGCCTACCCGCCCGATATGGACGCCGAAACGCTTTCGCAGATACGGGGGCTTTCCCGCAGCTTTGGCATCCCCGTTCTGGGCTACACGCCGTCCCTTAACTCATACCCGTATAATTTCATGCTCGGGAATGAAAAGATGCGCCGCGAATCGCTCGACTACATAAAGCGCGCCATTGACGCGGCGCTGGAACTCGGCGCGGAGTTTACCGCCATTTCGCCCGGGCACGCGGGCTATGATACGCCCTACGACGGGATATGGAATCGCCTTGTAAAGAGCGTCGCCGAGATTGCCGAATATGCGCAAAAAGCGGATCATACCGTGCTTATTGAGGCGCTTACGCCATTTGAATCGAACACCCTTACCACCGCAAATGACCTCTGCCGCCTACTCGATACGGTGCCTTCTCCTAATCTGAAGGCCATGTGCGACATCGTGCCGCCCTTTGTGCAGCATGAGAGCATACTGTCATATATCGTTAAGCTTGGACCTAGGCTCCGCCACCTGCACCTTGTGGACAGTGACGGCGCGAGCGCAATGCACCTCGTGCCCAGCGAGGGCATAATCCCTATGAGGGAACTTGTTGGTCAACTCAGGCTGGCCGGCTACAACGGGACGGCCACGATCGAGCTTGTCACGCACTACATGCACGAACCCAGGCTCTACGCCCAGCGTGCGATTGAAACCCTGCGCAAAATGATGCAGGACGCGGGCGCCTTCGATATATAATTACCCGAATGCCTTGACGTTGGTGGAGCACCGTGGTATTGTATCAATAGTGGTACAAAATAATCTATACTTATATAGCAAAGGGGATAATAAAATGCTCAATGTAGATAAGAAAGATGTGGATTTTCTCGTCACCGGGAATATGGTCACCGAGGTGAACAGCATTATGGCCCGGGATTTTCCGCTTGTGGATAAGATTGTCGCTTCGCTTGACGGGATTGAACGGGTATATTTCGTCGCCTGCGGCTCGCCGCTCTGCGCCTGTCAGACGGCGAAGCAACTCTTTTCCCTGTATTCCGACATCCCCTGCGAGGCTTACAGCGGCTGGGACTTTCTCGACCAAGCGCCCGCGAAGCTGGACAGGCATTGCCTCGTCATAGGCGTGTCGCAGTCCGGCACGACGCAGGAGGTTGTAGACAGCGTGAAGCTCGCGCGGGCGAGGGGAGCCTTTACCGTCGCGCTCACCAACAGCGCCTCGGGCAATCCCCTTGCAGAGGCCGTCGAGCGCGTGATTGGCTACGGCGCCGAATGTATCTGGGAGGCGCATCTGCTGCTTGGCTTCCGCTTTGCCATGCAGCTGATACGCGCCGCGGGGCCTTCTCCTGAGCTTGACGCGCTGGAGGCAGATATGCAAAAGCTTCCCACGGTTCTGGAGCGCCTTGTCGCCGAGACGGAGGAAAAATCAAAAGTTCGGGCGCTTGGCTCGCTGGATTGGAATCTCGTCTATAGCGTCGCATCCGGCCCGCTACTGCCGCTGGCCTATAAAGAGGGCATCATTACGATGCTGGAGTTTACCTGGACCAACGGCAGCTGCATAAGTGCCGCGGAGTTCCGTCACGGGCCGCTCGAGGTCGTGGATGAAAAGGCCTGTTATCTGATTTTAATTGGGAACGACGCCTCTCGTCATACGAGCGTACGCGCGGCGGATTTTATAAGGCGCTACACTAAAAACGTGGTCGTCTTTGACGTTCTTGACTACGCCGAGGGGCTACATCCCATGCTCTCGCCGTTTATTCTCTTCGTGCCGCTGGAATACTACTTTTTCTACCTCGCCATCGGAAAGGATCACAACCCCGATGAACGCCGCTACTATGGCGGACTGGCGGCGTATTAAATATATAAAGGCTAAGAAAACTCCCCCGCCGGCATGCGGGGGAGTTTTCTTATTTTAGGCTGTCGCAGTCATGTCTTGGCGCAGTGCCCGCACAGCGGTCATAAATGCCGCAACACCTGCGGCGTCCATTTCATTTTCAGCGAGGCCACCGGCCTTAAAGGCGCTGCCCACAATGGCGCCGTCGACAGCAAGAAGCGTCTCGGCTGCGTTTTGCACAGTGACGCCCGCGCCCACAATCAGCGGAAAGGAGCCCAGAATCTCACGAAAACCCCGGATTTTCTGTATGTCCGTAGCCACGCCTGTGCCCACGCCGGTGACGACGATTGCGTCGCAACGCGTGCGGCCGATTTCAAGATCTTCAGCCAGCGTGCGGTCTGAGAGATAAGGCTGGTACTTAAAGCGCACGCCACCCAGCACAAGGATGCTCCCGTCGGCGCGGTATCCGGCAATCATCTCGCCGTAGGATGTATCGTCCTGCGGCCTAAGGTGTCCGGCGACGGAATCGACCTGCATGAAGCGCGCGCCGTAACGCCGCGCGAACTCGTAGCTCCTCGGAAAATCGTCTAGTATGTTGACGCCGTAGACCTTATTGCGGCGATTCTCACTGAGCCATTTGAGGACGCGCTCCGCGTCGTCCGCGCTGCCGAAATAGTCCTCCACAATGACGGCGTCCACGCCCGCTGCGTACATGATATCGCTCTCGCGTATGGCGCACTCCAGGATGTCCGCGGGACTGCCGCCCTTTAGGTGCAGCATGCCTAAAATGGGCAAGGGCCCGGGAAAAATGTCCGTAAATCTCATTACACAATCCCCCTACATGGTAATATCATCGCCCCCGCTGATCTTATTGAAGACGAGCAGGGAGACAACGGTGAAGACGGTCAGCACCGTAGAGAGCGCGGCAGCAATGCCGTAGTTCCCGCGGATAATTTGTTCGTAGACGGCGACGGTGAGCGTCTTTGTGCGCCCGGTATAGAGGATCATCGCGGTGGAGAGCTCGGTTATCATGGTTACCCAGCTCAAAATCGCACCCGAGATGATGCCGGAGGACATCATGGGGATCGTGATGCGCCAGAAGGTCTTCATCTTGCTCGCGCCCAAGGAAATGGAGGCCTCCTCCGTGCTGATCGGCAGTTGGTGCAGTATGCCGGCGGAGGAGCGGATGGTGTACGGAAGCCGCCGGATGACAAGCGCCAGCACCATGATGAATATCCCGCCGGACAAGAACAGCGGCTTGCTGTTAAACGAGGTCAGCAGAGCGATACCCAGCACGGTGCCGGGGATGATATAGGGGATCATCGACAGCATGTCGACGGCGCCGGTCAGGACATTGCGCCGGCGCACGGTCGTATAGGCGACCATGACGGCCAGCACAATTACGCAGACCAAGGCCAGGCCGGGTATTATCAGCGTGTTCGAGACGCTTTTGCCGAGCTTGTCAAATATATTCCTGTAGCTGTCCAAGGAGTAGCCGTCGATAAAAAGCACGCCGCGGGTCTTAAAGAAGGAAGTACAAAACACGTACAGCTGCGGCAGGATGGCGATGCCCACGACAAAGTAGGAAAACACATGCACGAGCACATTTGTGAGGCCCTTCGCCTTCACGGGCTCAATGGGGTTGAGCGCGTTCATGGAGAAGGATTTTCTGTTTGTGACATACTTCTGGGCGAGAAAGATCACCGTCGTGATGACGATGGCAATAAGCGCGATGGCGGAGGCAAAGCCCTTGTTTTGAGATACCTCGCCCACAAACTCGTTATAGAGCGCGACCGGAAAGGTGCGGTAGCCCTCGCCAATGAGCATGGGCGTACCGAAGTCGGACAGCACGCGCATGAAGACGAGCAGGGCGCTCGCTAAAATTGTGGGTACGATGAGCGGCAAAACGATCTCAAAAAAACGCTTTATCCGGCCGGTACCAAGGTTGAGGCTGGCCTCCAAAAGCGACTTGTCCATCTTCTTCATTGCGCCCTGCACATACAGGAACACGAGCGAGAACATCTGTGTCGTGAAGACGAGCAACATGCCGCCAAAGCCGTAGATGCCGGGCAGTGTGACTCCGAGGACATTTGCGAAGAGCTGTGTCAGCACGCCGCTCCTGCCCATCATCAAAATCCAGGCGTAGGCGCCGACAAAGGGCGCGGACATGGATGAGATGATGATGAGCATCTGCAGTATTTTCTTCCCCCGGATCCTGTAAATCGAGAAGAAATACGCCAGCGGCACGCCTATCAGCATGGTCGTGACCGTCGCCGCGATCGAGACCTTAAAGCTGTTTTTAAGCGTGATCGAGTAGTAGGGCTTTGCGAAAAATTTTATGAAATTGCTAAATCCAAATTCGCCCGTGGACGTATCGGTAAAGGCCATTCTTGCTAGGTGGGCCATGGGATAAATAAAGAACAGGGCGTAGAATATGATCAGCAAAATGGTGATTATGCCCCAGATATCGAACCGATGCTTTCCGGTTTTAAGCATATGCGTCACCTCAGGAGCAGATTTTCTCTGCCGTCGGGTGTGAAGATGTTTATTTTCTCGCAGTTTATGTTGAGGCAGACGCGCCCGCCCCGCCGGATCGGATCGCTTATGACCGACTCCCTTATGACCTCGACGCGCCCACCGGCATCTAAGTCGATTAAGTAGTGCGTGTTGAGCCCGAGGTACACGATGTCTACAACGGTGCCCCCGAGGGCGCCGCTCTGTTCGTCCCCGATAGAAAATTCCTCGGGCCGCACGGCCACGCGCACCTCGCCGCTTTCGAAGCCCCTCCACGAGTCGTAGGAGAAGACACTGCCGTTGCTAAAGCGCAGCGCGCCGTTTTCGAGCGCCGCCGTGAGCATATTCGTCCGTCCGATAAAGGTCGCCACAAATTCGTTGTTCGGGCGCTGATAGATTTCTCGCGGGGTGCCGATATGCTGTATGAGGCCGCCGTCCATGACGGCGATGACGTCGCTGATCGACATGGCTTCCTCCTGATCGTGCGTGACATACACGGTCGTAATGCCGACTTCGCGCTGGATTTCACGTATGGCAACGCGCATCTCGAGCCTGAGCTTTGCATCAAGGTTCGAGAGCGGTTCGTCCATCAGCAGCACATCGGGCTTGATGACGAGCGCGCGAGCCAGCGCCACGCGCTGCTGCTGCCCTCCGGAGAGCTTATCCGGAAGCCGGTCGGCAAAGCCGTCGATCTGCATCATCTTTAGAAAGCGGTCGGTCTCCGTCTGGATGATGTTCTTTGGCACCTTGCGATTTTTTAGCCCATAGGCGACATTCTGCCGCACGGTGAGATGCGGGAAGATCGCGTAGTTTTGAAAAACCATACCGATGTTGCGCTTGCTCGGGTCTATGTCGTTAATTCGGGTGTCGTTGAAATAGAAGTCGCCGCCCTCTATGGAGTTAAAGCCGGCAATCATGCGCAAAAGGGTCGTCTTGCCGCAGCCGGACGGGCCAAGCAGTGTAAAGAATTCACCCTCCTTGATATCAAGCGTGAGCCCCGGGATGACGGTGTTGTCGCCGTAGCGCTTAACAGCGTTGACAATGCTGATTTTGCTCATTTTCAGTCTCCAGTCGTTCAGATCGCCGGCAAAGCCGACTCGTCGGCTTGCCGACAAAAGATCTTCCGCTCCGCAAAGCTGGAAGCGAAAGGCGTTCGGAAAGTGAATTCCCGAACGCCTTGGGAATCAATACCTGGCGCTCAGCAGATAGGCGAAACTCGCCGTTTTGAGCGCCAAACCTCGGCATGGGAAGGGCGATGGAGGGAGTTCTTCAAAAACTCACTCAGTGCCTCAGCGCCCGATGTTAACCTGGAAACAGATCCGCGAAGAGATCCTGATAGGTCTCCTTGATGGTATCGACAATCGTATACATGTAGGCTTCGTCCACGGTAACGGAGTAGATCTCGGAGTTGGGTGCGATGGATTCGTGCAGCTGCACGTCGTCACGTACGGGGCGGCTGCTGCCCATGGCCGCGATGGCCTCCTGGCCTTCCTTGCTGATCAGAAAATCGACAAAGAGCTTAGCGTTCTCGTTATTCGGGCCGTTCTTGATGATCGCTACGGGTGTGGGGGAGAAGAAGGTGCCCTCTTCGGGGTAGACGATCTGCACGGGGGCTCCGTCGCGTACAAGGTTAAAGGCGGCTTCTTCGTAGGTGAGGCCCACGATCATTTCGCCGTCGGCAACGCTCTTCCAAACAGCGCTCGAACCGCTGGCGACCTTACCATCAATGTTAGTAATCAGCTTGGATATGTAGTCCCATGAGTCCTGCCAGCCTTTCTCGGACTCAAAGCCGCCGAATGCGGCAATCATGTTCTCGACCTGGAACAGGGCCGAGGACGAGGCGGAGGGATCGGCCGCGGCAATCTTACCCTTGAGGTCAGGATTCAGTAGATCCATGTAGCCCTTAATCTCAATGTCGCCGATGAGATCGGTGTTGTAAATAATGACAGGGGCTTCGATGACATAGTTCGTGCAGAAGCCGGCGACGTTGCGAAACTTTTCGTTGACCTGGCTGTCGTTCGGGGAGACATAGTCTTCGAGACAGTCCCTGTACTGCGTAAAGATGGACTCGCCGCCGCCGTAGATGACGTCGCCGTAGGGAGAACCCTTCTCCGCGTCGATACGGGCCAGCAACTCGCCGGCGCCGCCCTGAATGATCTCGACCTCAACGCCATACATCTCTTCAAACAGGGGGATTGTCGCATTCAAAAGGTCGTCGCTGTTAGGGGTATAGACGACGAGCTTGTCAGTACGCGCCGGGGTTTCGGGTTCGGGGGTCGCGGTGCTCTCAATGCTCGCGGGGCTCGCGGTGACTGCGCCGCCGGAGCCGTTGCCGCTGTTTGCACAGCCTGCCAAGATAGCGGACAGCAGTGTGACAACAAGTGCGACAGATAGAATTCTCGCAAACCTTTTCATTTTTTTCTCCTCTTCAAAATCGATTGGTCGGTCAATTGGCCGATATGAGTTTTGCTGTTCTGGCCCGGATCGTACCATAATTAACTTTAACAAGCAGACCCTTGGAATAACACACAGAAAAATGCTTAATCCGGATAAAAATATGACCTATTTCACCAGCTTGATATATTCTCGTGGAGAGCAGCCTGTGTACTTTCTAAAGACTAGCGAAAAATACTTATAATCGCTGAAGCCGCAGTCCCCGGCGAGCTTCTGCAGGTCAGTATCGCCGCTTCGCAGAATGCCGACAGCCTTCTGTATCCGTGTGCGGTTTAAATAGTCGCCGTAATTCGTGCCGGTGACGGCCTTGAATTTTCGTATCAGGTGCGCTTCGCTGTAGTTGAGACTTGCCGCGATGTCGTGCATGGTTAGCTTGTCCGATAGGTTTCCCTCCATGATCTCTATGATCCTCGCCACAACGGGATCCTCCTCGCGGTGCATAGACTCGAGATCGGTAAAAAGATCCACCTCGAGAAGCTGCCGCTGGGTCTCCGCATAGAGTCGATAGGCCTGCCGCCGCCTCTTTTCAAGCTTCGCGTTTTCGAGCGCCGCGTAAAGCTCGTCAAAATCCAGAGGCTTGAGTAAAAAATCGCTTGCACCGCAGCGCATGGCGCGGCGGGCGTAGTCAAACTCCGAAAAGCCCGTTATCACAATCGCCGAGTACTCATATTCCTCCGCGCTGCGCTCAAGAACCTCCAGCCCGCTCATGATGGGCAGGTTGATGTCAATGAGCACTATGTCGGGATGATGGGTGCGTATCATGCCAAGCGCCTGCTGTCCGTCGCCCGCCTCCAGCGGTGGGTCACATCCCTGCGCCTGCCAGTCCACGGTCATGAGCAGTCCTTTTCGTATGATGGCCTCGTCCTCCGCGACCAGAACCCTATATCCCATTTCCCAACGACTCCCTGTCTATCATAATTTCCACACATGTCCCCTTGCCGGGCTCGCTCTCGATTCTGACGCTGCCCTTCGGGCCATATTGCAACGCAATGCGCCGTGCGATATAATGCAGCCCGTAGTGAGTTCCGTCGCCCCGCTCGCTCTGCATGTATTTTTTGATCTCTTCAAGCCTTTCGGGCCCGATACCTGTGCCGTCGTCGCTCACAGTCATGCGCAGAGCGTCGTTCTCAAGCGTGCAGCGGATAACGACCAGCAGCCTGCCCTTGCCGTGAAAGCCATATTTGATACTGTTTTCAACAAGCGCCTGAAGCAGCAGTTTCGGTACAGGGAGCTCCGCGCATTCCTCCGCGACCTCGATTTCATAGGAAAAGCGCTCGGCGAAACGAAATCTTACGATGTCCAGATAATCGCGCAGGAAGGCAATGTCGCCGCACAGGCGCGCAAGTCCCTCGCCGCCGCTGATACTGTAGCGCAGAAGCTTCGTTAGCTTTATTATGACCGCGTCGGCGCCCTCAGGGTCGATCTGAATCGCATAGCGGATGGCCTCCAGGGTGTTGTACAGGAAATGCGGGTCAAATTGGGCCTCCAGCTGCTTCATCTCCATAACGGAGTTGAGCTCGGCCAGCGCAAGGTTTCTTTCGCTAAGGGCATTGATGCTGTCGAGCATACCATTTATATGCGTCGCGATGGTGGCGAACTCATCGTCACTCTCAAGGCGTATGCGCACGTCACCGCCGGCCTCCCGCACCTCGTCAATGCCGGACATCAGTGCGCTCATGGAGGCGGTATTGAGGCTGGCAATGTTGACGGCGAGCTTACGCGCCAGAAGCATGACGACGACAGCTATGATGCCGAAGGTCAGCAGCCCGAGCGCGAAGTACTGGGGCAGGGTGCTGTCGTAAACCAGCGAATAAAAGCGGACCGCGCGCAGCTCATCGCTCGCCTCGCGAATCCAGAACTGGTGATTTTCGGTTCTGTAGGTCAGCGGCGAGTCGGGCTTGAAGCGGTTAAAATTGTCGACCAGGCTGCGGTTGCTCGATGCAATCACGCTGCCGGAGAGGTCTGTTATAACACCGTCTACCTGCATGGTGCGCAGCAGACTGTCCCATTTATCCCCGTCGAGGTAGATACTGACGCTGCCAAGGTAGCTCCCGGCATCGTCATAAATATTGCGCGCGAAGGCATAGCGGGAGCTGCTTCCCCGCAGGTAATAGGCCGCGTTATAGACCTCCCTGCTCTCGTTTTTCAGCATGTGGCTATGGATAATATGGTCAAAGACAACGATGTGCGCGAGGTCAGCCGAGTTGAGCGTCGTGAACATCGACGAGCCATGAGCATCGAAAAACAGTATATCTCCGCCGATAAGCATTCCACCCTCAAAACTGTAAAATTGCTGGATGACGGCCTTCTCGCTGGCCGCGCCCTCGAAATAGCGTTCCATCATCTGCGCCATGTCGTCGTCGGTGATATAGTCGTAATACCCGTCGTAGGTCGCCGTGAAGGACTCCGCCAGCCAGAGGTTGTTCTCATACGCGCGATAGAGGCTCTGACCGGTGATGTAGAGCGCGAAGGTGGTTGCAAAGCTGAAAAAGCAAATGAGCACGACGAATAAGCTGTGCCTGGATATCTGCCTTTGCAGCTTTTCCTTGTACCGCAGCGTCTGCGCCCATTCCGGTCCTGTTGCCATAAGCCCTGTCCTTTTTGTTTTATGTCACGATTATAGTACTTCACAGGCGTCTCTTCAGCAAGCTTATCTTAAAAAGTAAAAGATGGGGATTTGCATTGGCCGTGAACCGCTAACCACTAAATATGGAAATTACCATAGTCAAAAACCCCGCAAGTTGATCCGTATCCCTGCTTGCTGCAATGTCGGGCTACCTATGGTTTTCGAAGCATGGTGCTTTCCTGAGCGTTCCGTCCAATGAACACGCAGTTGTGAAACGGCGCATCCTCGTAAAGCAGCCCCACGCTCAAAAAAGCGTTGGTCACCTGATGAGCGATGCTACGCTTTCGGAGGTAGGCATACACATGCCGCTGCATCTGCCACTGGCAGCGCTCGGCTTCGCAACAGTTAACAGCCGCGATGCGGCTGTACGCAGATCGCTGGTTAAATTCAGTAAAAAGAACCAAATAAAAGAGCCACCGTAAACGGTGGCTCTTTTACTTGGCTCCCCCTGTTGGACTCGAACCAACGACACTGCGGTTAACAGCCGCATGCTCTACCGACTGAGCTAAGGAGGAACG
>JAJFTZ010000021.1 GCA_021372675.1 Eubacteriales bacterium | reverse complement strand
TTTATTGCAGCAGCCCGCTTGCGGGCTTAACGAAAAACCCGGAATGAGTTTTTCGAGAGGGCCTTTGAAGCATCCCGGCAAGCGTTTGTGCTAGTTCACAAACATTGCTTGCCAATCCGATTTTTGGCGGCTTAAGGCATTCCTTTCCGGACGCAAGCAAGGCCGGCCGGTACCAAACCGCCCGCTTTGCTTGTTGGGAGAACCAAAACCCCTATTGAACGCACCAGTGCTGCGGCAGCGGCTACGCGGCCTCGCCGCTAATTTTTACGAGGGTAGAGCAGAAAGGCCGAACCCTTATTGCGAAAGGGCCAATGGGTGCGTATCAGCATGATTGTGGCGGAATAACTCTAGCATAATCCACAAATCTGAATACCGATATGCGCTGCACCCGGCATCCCCATACCCTATCGTATATTTCACCGATGCAATCGCCAATTCTTACAGCCGCAGCTTCAATCCCGGGAACATCCCGATAGGCCGCTATAACATAGAACTGCGCCTGATCTCTTTTGTTTTGGTACAGTTGAAGACCTGCGTAATATCTCCCATACCTTCTACATAAATACGCATCCAGCCATTTTGAGAACCTGATATACGCTTGTTCCAGTTCTCTCTGGACAATAATTTTATTGACATTATATAGCGGCGAACAGCCGTTCATTCCAATCACTCCTTTTTATGAGTTTCCCTATATATAGTATGTAAATCAAATATTCTTGTTGCCGCTTTCAAAAAATCATAGGCCAAATGATTCCATGTATTCCTATAAATTGTATTAGTGATATATAATTCTTACATAAACGGACGCGTACAGCGGATTACGCATTCTGCGAAAGGAAGGTCATATTATGCAGATCACGGTTTTGTGCTACCCCAAATGCACCACCTGCCAAAAGGCGCTCGCGTGGCTTTCGAGTAAGGGCGTTTCCTACGCGTACCGCAACATCAAGGAGGAGAACCCCTCGTATGAGGAATTGAAGGCGTGGCACGCGAAAAGCGGGCTAACGCTAAAGTCTTTTTTCAACACGAGCGGGCTCTCCTACAAGGCGCTGGGGCTGAAGAAAAAGCTCCCCGCGATGGGTGAGGAGGAAGCCTTGAGGCTTCTCGCGTCCGACGGGATGCTCGTGAAGCGGCCGCTCGTGATCACGGATGCGTTCGTGCTCGCAGGCTTTCGCGAGGCGGTCTGGGAAAGCGCGTTTCCCCGATAAAGTACCCCTTATGGGCGGGATGAAGCATCCTGTGCGCCCCGCAAGAAGAGGGTCTGCGGCTTAAAAAGCCGCAGACCCTTGTTTTCCTTGTATTTCTGTACCTTCTACATCACAAGCTGCCCGTTTTCGGTTTTGATGATCTGGAAGATCTGCTCTTCCTCGCCCGTTTCGGCGTTGATGTACACGATGTATTCATTTTCGCCGTACACGCCCTTAAACTCGTAGCAGAGCCGCTCGGTTTGCGGGGTGATGGGGATGAGCGCTATGGCGCTGTCCTGCACGGTGAGGTTGGCTGAAACATGGCGCTGCGCATCCTCGAGCGTGATGGCGGGCTCGGCGAGCTGCCTCTCGGTATGGTTGAAGAAGTAGTTGCGCGCATCCACGCCGATGATCTCCATATCCTCGCGATCCACCCATACCTTGATGAGGTCGCTGTAGAGGATCACGTCGTTTTCCACCGCCGCGCAGTTGATGAGCGCGGCGCCGCCGTAGTACTGCGCATAGGTGGCGCGCACTTTCCCGTAACCCTGCTCCTCGAGGTATTTCGTGGCCGCGTCGCGATAGCGGTCGCGCTCCGCATCGTCCTCGGGGATGCCCGTTAGGTTGCTCTTGGCGGCCTTCATCATGGTGAGGAGCTTACCGCCCTGCTGCGTGATGGAAATGTAAACGTAGCGTCCGTCCTGCGTGACGGCATCAAAATCGAAGGTGGGAATGGAGCCCTGCGATGGGCCGCTGAAATTCAATTCCACACCGTCTCCCGCATAACCCATTGCTGCGGTCATCGCTTGATCTTGGCTCACGGTATCGCCGGTGAGCCCGCGCGCCTCGAGCTTTTCAGAGCTTTCGGAGTACGGGCCGTCGTAGATGAGCACGGGGAATTTGCTCACGTCCTCCTCCTGCTTGTCGCCGCTGCCTTGGTTGCCCGCCTTATCGCCCGCCTCGTTGGCTTCGTCCGAGGTCTTATCGTCCGTTTGGTCGTTTTCGCCGCCCTGTGCAGACTCATTCTCGACGTTCTGCGTAGAGGTATAATACTCGTCGTTGGTGATGATGGCGTTGGGGATATCGCCCGTGCGCACGCGGTTGTTGAGGTCGTTCGCAATGTCCGTGCAGGCGGCGTGCAGGTCCTGAAGCTGCTTTACGTCTTCCTCGGCCATGGGCTTGCCGGAGAGCGCGGTTTTGGTGAGCGCGTGCGCGTAATCGCCCAGCTGCATCACAAAACGGTTCAGCTCCGCCGTATCGAGGTGCGACGAAGGTATTTGCGACATCAGCCCCACGCAGGTACCGCTTTGCCGCCAGATGTCGTCGAGAAGAAGCACGTACTGCGCGGGAGAGCCTACGACCATCAGCTTGGAAAGTGTTTTTTCTATGTTGGAAAAGCTGTCGGCAAGCTCCATGAAGCAACGCTTGTAGATATCCGCGGTGTTTCGCTTATAGTCCTCCGCACGCGCGGCCTGCGTGGAGCCCCATATGCTCACCGCGATGAGCGCAGCGGCCAAAAGCACGGGGATAAAAATGCGTTCAAACAGGTTTTTCGTCTTTTCAGCCATACTGCGCCTCACTTAAAAAAGGAATGGTTGCCGATCGCCAGAAGCACGGGCTTCGACAGCATCCACTTATTGGTAGCGGTTTTCGGGTTGTAGTAGTACAGGCACCCGCCGGTGGGGTCCCAGCCGTTCATGGCGTCGCGCGCGGCCTTGATGCAGGCTTCGTCGGGTGCTAAGTTGATCTGCCCGTCGGCCACGGCGTCGAACGCGCCGGGTTGGTAGATGACACCCGAAAGGCTGTTGGGGAATTCCGAGCTGTCCACACGGTTTAAAACCACCGCCGCAACGGCTACCTGCCCCTTATACGGCTCGCCGCGCGCCTCGCCGTACACGAGCTGCGCGAGTAAATAAAGGTTGCCGTCCTCGTTGGACGAGCCGCCGGAGCCCGTGTTGCTCGCGGCGCTCGCCTGCATGCCGAGCGCCTTCAGCGTGGCGGGTCCGGCCACGCCGTCGGCGGTGAGGCCGTTCTTTTTTTGAAAGCTTTGCACGGCCGTTTTTGTGGCCGCGCCGAATTTGCCGTCTACCGCCCCGAAATAGTAACCCCACCGCTTAAGCTTGGTTTGCAGCGTTTTCACCTGATCGCCCGCGGAGCCTACGCGCAGCGCCTCCGCCACCGCGCCCGAGGGCATGAGCCAGGTGAGAAGAAATGTGAGCGCCAGCATCAGCGCAAGCTTGTTTTTAAAAGTTCGGTGATCCTTTTCCATAGCTTCCCTCCGTCCGCTTCCTTGATGAGCTTGAGAAGAAGGCTGTCCAATTCCAGCCTTTCAACATCAATTTCTCCATTTGGAAGCTCCAGTATGCAAAGCGGCGGGAACATGACGCACCACCAATTTTTTCCTTGCCCGTTTCCTAAAACCACGCGCAGCGCTTCGTAGTCACCGGCGGGGTAAATTTTCCCGCCATAGCTTCGCTCGGGGAAGGGAAACGTGCCCGCGTAGAGCTGCACGCCATAGGTGAAACCGTTATCCTTAAGCGCCTGCTCCGCCGCCTTAAGGAGCCCCTCGCCATCCGCCATGAGCGCGGCCATCGCCGCCTCGCGGTCGGCAGCGCCTTGCATATGCCGCGCCTCATATTCCAAAAGCGCGTCGCGCACCAAGAGCTTTACGCGCTGATCCTCAGAAGAGTCGCTGTTGGCCACGATGTGCAGGCGAAGCACGCTTTCGTAGGGGGACTCGGGTTTAGCGTCCGCAAACGCAAGGCATGGGAGAAGCAGGGTACATGCGAGAAGAACCGCAAAAGAGCGCCGTACAAAAACGCGCATACATTCCTCCGTTTTCATTTGGCCCGGGGGGCTGCGCCCCCCTGCCCAAGTATGAGGATTGTTCACGAAATGCGTGCTTTTTAATCAGAAACTGTATATAATGCAATGTATGGAAACAGTGAAGGCTTACGCCAAGGTGAACTTGACCCTCGACGTGCTGCGAAAGCGCGCCGACGGATACCACGATTTACGCTCCATCATGCACGGCATCGACCTGTACGAGACGGTCACGCTCGAGCCGGCGAACAGCATCGCCGTGAGCTGCGACGTACCCCTGCCCGATAACAGCGCCACCTACCGCGCCGCACGGGCGTACATGGCGCTTACGGGGCTTGGCGCGCACATCGAAATTAAAAAATTCATCCCCGACGAGGCGGGCTTAGGCGCTGCGTCCGCAAACGCGGCCGCTGTGTTTTTGGGCATGCAAAAACTTTACGGTGCTTTGAGCACGGAGCGGCTCTACGCGCTCGCCGCCATGATCGGCGCCGATGTGCCCTTTTGCATGACGCAGGGCTGCGCGCTCGCCGAGGGCATAGGCGATAAGCTTACGGCGCTCAAGCGCATCCCGCTCGACCTTTTGATCGTGAAGGCCGCGAAGGGTATCAGCACGAAGGAGCTTTTCTCCTCCTTGAAGCTGCCCGTGAAACACCCCAGCACCCGCGCGGCCCTTCGCGCCGTCGAGCATGGCGACGCGCGCGCGCTCGCAAAGCACATGTACAACGCGCTTGAGGACTGTGCGACCGCTTTCGTGCCGGAGATACGCTCGCTCAAGGAAAGGCTTTTGGCGCAAGGCGCGCTAGGCGCGACGATGACGGGCTCCGGCTCCGCGGTGGTGGGCGTGTTCGAGAACGCGGCCGCCGCGCGCGCGGCGGCGAAGGGGTTTTCGGATTGCGAATTCGTCCGCGCTTGCCGCACAATCTGATTTTCGCGCAGAATAGGCTGGGGTGTGTTTGAAAAATGGCAACATGCCACTAGGGGCCCTTTTTCCGCCATACCGCGTTGAATTTCCTTGAAAAATTCGCAATATTCCTGCGGAAATTTGCCTTGTCCGGCGAAAAAATTACGCGTTATTGGGCATAGTCCCACTTTCCAAACACACCCTAGGGGGAACGGGCAATCGGTTTAACGGCATTGGGAGGCTTTCTCTCCTTAAGATTTTATATTCGGAGGCGTGCGCATGACGCATATCGGCGACCACAAAAGAATCCATCTCATCGGCATCGGCGGCTGCTCCATGAGCGGCCTCGCCCAGATTTTAACGTCCCGCGGCTACGGGGTGCAGGGCTCGGACGCCGTCACCTCCCCGTTCACCGAGCGTCTAATGGAGCTCGGCATCCCCGTGAGCATCGGCCACGGCGAAAAAAACGTGGAGGGCGCGGATCTCGTCATCTACTCCGCCGCCATCAAGCCGGATAACGTAGAGCGCGCCTACGCCCGCGCGCACAACATCCCGGAGCTCGAGCGCTCCGTGGCATTGGGCCAGCTTTCCGAGCATTACAAGCAGGTTGTGGGCATTGCGGGCTGCCACGGCAAAACCACCGTAACCTCCATGCTCGCGCTCGTGAGCGATTCGGGCGCGCTCGATGCTACGGTGCACGTGGGCGGGTTCGTGGAATTCCTCCGCGGCGGCGTACGGTTGAGCGACAGCGACCTTTTCATCACCGAGGCATGCGAATACGTGGAAAGCTTCCTCACGCTTCGCCCGACCGTGGCTCTTATCAACAACATCGACGACGACCATCTCGATTATTATCGCGATATCGAGCACATCACGGAGGCGTTTCGCAAATTCCTCGCGCTGCTCCCTAAGGACGGCCTTTTCATTGGCTGCACCGACGATGTGCGCGTGCGTAAATTGCTGGATGCATATGCGGGTAAAAAGCTCTCCTACGGTTTGCGCGACGCCGACTATACGCCCGCGGACGTGCGTTACGACGAGCTCGGCTGCCCCTCTTATACATTGACGTACCGCGAAAAGGCCATCGGGCGGCTCGAACTACACGTGCCCGGCGAACATATCGTGGTGGATTCCATGGCCGCGGCTGTTACGGCGCTCGCCTTGAGCACGCCGTTTCCAGCCATTGCCGCCGCGCTTTCGCGCTTCCAAAACACGCGCCGCCGCTTCGAATATTATGGCGAGCGCAACGGTGTAAAGGTATTCCACGATTACGCGCACCATCCCTCGGAGATCAGCGCCGTGATGGACGCCGCCTCGCGCTACCCGCACAAAAGGCTTTGGTGCGTGTTCCAATGCAACAGCTACACCCGCGCGAAAACGCTGTTTCTCGGGCCGCTCCTTTGCTTCAAGCATGCCGATGCGGTGCTCGTGCCGGATATTTACCCCGGCCGCGAAAAGGACGACGGCACCGTGCATGCGCGCGACATGGTGAACGCCATCGAAAAAAGCGGCACGAAGGCCGTTTACCTTTCCACCTTCGAGGAGATACGCGCCTGGCTCGATGAAAACGCCGGTGAGGGCGACGTTGTGGTGACCCTCGGCAGCGGAGACGTGTATAAGCAAACGCGAAAGCTGCTGTAGGGGAAATGAGGAAATATCAGGATTGCGGCGGCGCGGTTTTATATACGACTATAGGGCATGTGCCTCACTATGCGGTCGTTGTTGAAAGCGACGGCCATTGTGGCTTGCCAAAAGGACATATCGAGCATGGGGAAACGCAAAGAGCGGCCGCGTTGCGGGAGATAAAAGAGGAAACCGGCATTACGGCAACGCTGAGGGAGGATTTTTCCGCCGACGTTGCCTATGAACTGCCAAACGGCGATATTAAGCGGACGACGTACTTCATCGCAACCTATAGCGGGCAGGAGGTCAAGTGCAACGATAAAGAGCTGCTTGCCGTTATGCTTCTGCCATTTGAGGCTGCAATCTCTAAAATAACGCACCCCCAAATAAAAGACGTTCTTTCACACGCAAACGAGCTTATTCTTTGCTTAAAATAAGCCGCGCAAGCGTGCGGCTTATGATTTTTGGAGGTACAGCGGATGAAACGCATCGGCATCATTTCCGCCATGTGGGTCGAGGTCGATATTTTACACAAGGCGATGCAAAACATAGAGCAAATCGATTGCTGCGGAATGCGCTACTATAAAGGCCGGCTTGGGAATGCAAACGTCGTTTTATCCACCTGCGGGGTCGGCAAGGTGAACGCCGCGATTTACACGCAAATTATGATAGACAGGTTCGGCGTCGATACGATTTTCCATACCGGGGTCGCCGGCAGCATGGAGGAGGGCGTTTCGCATTTATCCGTGGTAGTGGCCGACAGCCTTACCTACTACGATGTCCGCAGGGAGCAGCTCCTCAGCCTATTTCCCTTTCAGGAAACGTTCAAAGCGGATGCAGCGCTGGCAAGCATGCTGCTCGACTGCGCCGGAAGCGGCGCAAAGCTTGGCATGATACTGACAGGCGACTCTTTTATTTCCACTGCGGAAAGAAAATACGAATTGAAAGCGCAATACCCTTTAGCGCTCTGCGTTGAAATGGAAGGCTGCGCCGTTGCGCATGCCGCTTTCGTGAACGGCGTGCCCTTCGGGATTATCCGATGCATTTCCGACTTGGCCAATGAGGATGCTGCTTGCGATTACGACGATTTTGAGCAAAGAGCGGCGCAAAGGGCATCCGGAATCGTCCTGAAAGCCATCGAAAGGATCGGCGCAAGCTAAACCTTATCTTTTTTTGTTGCTCTCATCGCGCGCTTTTTAAAAAAGCGTGCGTCTTTTTTGGTACAAAAGACACCATTCGTTATCAATGTAATATAATGACAACAAATATAATAACATATCTCTTATGGAATGATAACGAATATAATCAAAGTTGATTATGATTGCGAATGTAACATATGCGTGATATACTGGCTTTGAGGTGATGGTATGGTCGGTCGGCGGATCAGGCTGCTGCGCGAGGAACGGAAGCTGAGCCAGGCGGGACTGGCGCTCGCGCTTTCGTGCAGCCGCATGACCATCAACAATTACGAAACCGAAAAACGCGTGCCGGATATGGATTTCGTGCTTTCCGCGGCCGCGTACTTTGGCGTTACGGTGGAATATCTTTCGGGCCGCACGGAATTTCGCGATAAAGACGATATCGAGAGCTCCGTGCAGCGCGCCGAGCAGCTGATGCAGGTCGTGCAGAGGCTGCCGCAGGGGGAAGCGCAGAAGCTCTTGTTCTATTTCACCAAAACGCTCGAAAAGGCGCTCGAAATAAATATGGGGGATGCGGCGATTGCGGCCCTTTCTGCCTGCGCCATACAGCTCAGGCGTCTCATGCTTGCCTGCGAGGCCGCCCAAAAGGCCGCCGCGGCGCAAACGCAGGAACTCATTTTAAAAAACGTTTCCCGCGCCACGGTGCGCGCCGCCTCCAAGGATAAAGCCGCCGCGCTCGGCCAAAACATATCCGAAGCCGCGCGCCTCATCGCGGCCGCCGCCGAACTGTTGGGCGAGGAAATGAAAAGCAGGCAGGAGGCGGAGCTTGAAAAGCTTCTCGTTTGACTTCTTCCGCGCAGCCTAATTGCGTCCGCGATTGACAAGCGCGGACGTAAACCCTATAATAAATATTGCTGTTTGGCAAGGCGTTTTGCCCTGCCTTAAAATGTCTCCGTAGCTCAGCAGGATAGAGCGTCCGCCTCCTAAG
>JAJFTZ010000115.1 GCA_021372675.1 Eubacteriales bacterium | reverse complement strand
TCACCGCAAAGCAATCCACTGTTATTCTGGAAATCAGCATGGATCGCCTGTTCGAACTCTTTACAGACAACCATGATTTTTTAAGAAGCTATTTGGAGTACGTTTCCGACCACGCGACCATTCTGGGGGATCGTATCAAATACTACGCCAACAAAACGATACGGGAACGCGTTATGAATTATCTCGAATATGAAAGAAAAAAGCAGAGCTCAAATCGAATTCAGCTTAACATAACCAAAAAAGCATGGGCCGAAAGAATCGGCGTTCAGCGCACGTCCTTATCAAGGGAGCTGGCAAAAATGAAAGCGGAGGGACTAATACGGTATGATTCCAAATCCGTTGAGCTTCTATGAACGATTTTAGAGTTTAGCTGCCCGCCGGCATAGGATGATAACAAAATCATATAGGGGTGGAGCAGCTTGTACAGGAATATTTCAGACCAGCGTAACGCGAATTATCAAAGATGCCGGCAGAACCAATGTAATGCAGGGCCGGCCTATAAGGATTATGGACCGGAACCGTTTGCGGTGAATATTGAAAAAGCAACGATAAATAACAATTGTTTCCGAACGGCCCTGTGGACAGGAAACCATTTGCAGCTTACCCTGATGAGCATAAACGCGGGCGAAGATATCGGTTTGGAAATGCATCCCAACCTGGATCAATTCATTCGCATCGTAGACGGCCGGGGCATCGTAAAAATGGGGGATGCCGAAAATAATCTGGACTTTGAAGCCTACGTGAACAAAGATTATGCTTTTATCATTCCTGCCGGGACATGGCATAACTTGTTCAATACCGGCGCAAGACCGATCAAGCTGTATTCCATTTATGCCCCGTCCCAGCACCCGCATGGTACCGTTCATCAAACGCGGGCTATTGCGGATGCCGCGGAACAGCACGGTATCGTTTAATGTGCTGAAAGCATCGTATCCGAAAGCTGAACTTTGACGTTTGAGGCCGCATCAAGGTTCGGCCCTTTTCAGACAGCGGCTTACATCTTCTACGCTGCCTTCCGGCAATAAGGCGCTAACCGACTACGCCTGCAGTGGCAAGGCTTGATGGGGATGGGCAACGACGTGCCATGGTTTGCCGCCGAACTGCCGATCAGGAGGATACCCTGCACTAGTCAAAACGGGCGAAACGGGGCTGTTTTAGGTTTTGCTCCTGATACGGTCCCGTTTTTGCGTTTTTCAGCGGGGGAGCCGCGTCGGGACGACCGCAGAACGGAGGCGGCGTTTCTACGGGCACGGACGGGCGGGTTTCGCTCTGCAATGAAACGTCGCGGTATATTTCAATTTATTGAAAGGCATGGCGAACCGTGATATGATTTAAAAAACCCGTCCGGAGATATCCGCATGGATTACCCGTCCGTCAAAGAAGCGGATAAAAAATGGGATATAATCGGCCGTATGGCCGCCTTGTATTGCGTGCAAGGCAGCATTGATGGCGCGGTAAAAAAGAAACCTGTGGCTCATGCCAAAGGATGCTCCCGAGCTTGCCGATAGAAGGCGTAAAAAGCGGCGATAGCGGCGCGCGTTTATATGGGGGGTGGCGAGATGGCGGATGGGCATCCGCAAAAGACATTACCTATAAAGTTAGACGAACGGAGCCTGTCCGTCGTTGTCCATTCCCTGTTCTCCTCGTGGATGCTGGCATTCCTCTTTGAAGGCCAAATTTTTTATTCCCTCGCCGACGCTTATAAAATTGATCCTGCCGTTATGGTTTTCTGCGGAGTCGCGGCCATATTCGCCGGGCTGCTGCTGTGCGGGTTGTTTATCAAAACAAAGAAAGCGGCAAAGCAGCTGTTTTTGTGTTCTTATCTCTTTTTCATCGCCGTCTCCGTAATTTTTTTCTTCCCACCGTCCGTATTTTGGACGGCCGGGATTATCGCGGGTTCGTTTCTGGCCGGGGGCTGCGTGGCAGCATGGGCGTTTTACTTAAAAAGCGGCACCCCGAAAAACGAGCGGATCAAAATGGTTGCGGATTTGCTAATCCTGTCCAATGTCCTTATGATATTGCTCAACATGGCGGCTGTTCATCTATCGCCGCAGATAGGGCTGGCATTGGCCATGTTCATGCTGTTGTGCGCGTTCGCGTTCGCCCTGAAGCTTCCGGCGGATCGTGGTACCTCTTCCTCCGCACCCTCCGAGCAGAAGGAGAACCCCGTAGGGATTGCGAGGCTTCTGGTTTTTTTATGCCTGTTTATCGTTATCATCACCATCGACTCGGGGCTCATGTATCAGGTGGTGAATCCCGCATTTAAGCATCTTAAGGGCCTGACAAGCTGGTATTGGGCGCTTCCTTATATCGCCGCGCTTTTTATTATGAGGAATCTACCCCGGCGAATGAACGGGACCTATATCCTCTATGTGGCTATCGCCATGATCGGGCTTTCGTTTATCGGTTTTATGAGCCTAGGCCGCGGGGCGGTCAGCTATCTTGCGGTCAATACGCTGATGCTTGGAGCCTGTGGGGTGTACGACCTGTTTTGGTGGAGCATCTTGGGCGAGATGCTGGAGCTTCACAAAAGCCCCGCCAAGATTCTTGGGATCGGCCTTTCCGCCAATGTATTGGGCGTGCTGTTGGGCGGGCTCATTGGCAAAGCCGTCACATCCGCGAACAGTCACGTTCCGGATCCCACGCTGCTGGCGCTGGTCGTGGTTTGTGTGACGCTTATACTCCTGCCGCCGCTGCACAAGCATCTTTCCTCTTTGCTCAAAGGCCATGCGTATCTCTCGGAGTTTTCCGTACTGTCTGCGCAGGAACAAACGAATCGGATCGACCGCGCGTCGAGGTTCGGCAACCTGTCGGAACGGGAGAGCCAGGTCGCCTCCCTGCTGCTTCAGGGGAAAACCTACAGGACGATTGCCGGCGAGCTTTATATCAGTGAGAACACGGTCAAGTATTATGTGAAAAACATCTATTCCAAATTCAATATCCAAAGCCGCGCGGAGCTGATTGACATCGTGCTGAAAAAAGAGGACGCGGCCATATCGAAATAGAACACCTGAAATCATGTTTTTAAGCCCCTACCTGAAAAAGGCGGGGGCTTTTTTGCGCAAACCACCTGGTTCGGGTGGGTATTTTTGATTGCGCTTTTGCTATGTTATTCTTGACGGATGCAATCCTGCCGGATAAGGGGTGATTCGTTTGAAAGCAATCAAAAGAAGAAGCTTCATTTTTGCGGCTTTCACCGGCTTTTTTATACTGACGGGCGCGTTGCTCCTCGTTTTCGGAGGAGCGGCGTCCGACATCCGGGCGCGGATATTCTTAGCGGGCGTCATCCTTGCAGGTGCGATTTTGGCGGGGTTCTGGGTGAGCGAGCTCGGGAAGCTGAGGATCGCGTGGCTCATCGCGGGAAACCCGATCCTGCGCATCCGCACCGCCGTCATCAGCGGCCCGTCCGGGGGGGCGGCGCAGCCCGGGAATATCGAAAACACAGAGGTGATTGTCTCGTATTTCGGCATTCTGCTGGCCGGGAAAATTATCAAATTCAACCAGGACGGCATCCGGTTGAGGGCTGTGGAGATAGGAAATGATTTCATTTCCTTCACCTGCGGCACACAAAGGCAGACACAGAACATCCGTCTTCTGCGCCCGGTGATCGATCCGGCAACGCTCGAGCAAATCTCCGAACGATTCCGCTATGAAACAGGGATCACCCCAACCGTACTATTCTAAAGGGAGGAAGCGAAAATGAAAAACAATCCTTATCAGAAACCATGCGTGTCGAAAATAATTAGGCGCTTTCTGGCTTTACTTCTATCGTCCGCAATGCTCTTCGGCCTTTGCGCCTGCGCCAAATCCAAAGAGGCGGAAAAAAACGAACCTATTACCGCGGAGATGGGGTGGGAGGCGGGGCCCGAGGCACTGCAAACGGCAAATGCGGCCACCGCACTAGCCTTGCGCTTTTATATCTATGCCCGGTTGAAAACCGAAGAACTTATTGAGTCGGATTTTGAATCCATGCCCGGCGGAGCGTTTGAAAACCGGATGGATGAGCTTGTTGCGGTATGGGAAACGGCGGATGCGCTCGCAACCGGCACGCAAGAAATTACCGATCAAGCTGCTTTATTGCTGGAGGCTGCGTCCGCCGATCGGACGGCGGCATATATTCAGCCGCGGGCGCAGTTTACGGCGCTCGCCGCGAAAGGATCGGGCTTTTCGATGGTCCCTCTTGCCGGCAACGGCGGAGAAGTAATCGACCGGCAGGCATGGGCGGAAAACCTGACGGAACAGTACGACGCGCTCCAAGGCGCGCAGCGATACAAACAGCTTGCCCAGCAGCTTGGCACCGACACAAAAACAGCCGTCGAGCAGATGGCGCTGGCGCAGAAGATAATACACAACGCCGCGAATCTGGAGGAGGCGCAAGCCGAGATAAACGCCTATACCCGCAGCATCAATATTGTGGAGGGATACAAGACGGCCAGCAAGGTGGGGCTGTTTGTCGGCGCTACCGTCGCCACCGGGGGCGGGAGCCTGGCCGCGCTGGCGGGCAGCAGCATGTCTGTGCCGGTGGCGGGGGCCGTAATTGTGGGCGGCGTGGACTGCATTGTAGACGTTGGAAAGACCACCAGTTCTATTATATTGGGTGAAGATCATCAGGTAACGGTGGATTTTGAAAAAGCCGGGGATGTGATCCAGCCGGCTTCGATGGTGATGGGCCTGGTCACAATGGATCCGACCTCTGCGGTTGAGCAGATCACCTTCCTAGGCGAAGCGATGATGGAGTGGTGCTATCCCGGCAAAGTCACAGGGATTGCGGTGGAAACCACTAAAAAAGGAAACTCTCTGGTGCAGGCGCGTCTCATTGAGCTGGTGGGTGAGAACATCCCGGATGTCGAAATGCAGCTGGAAAGGATGAAGCTGCATTTCCCTAAGAAAGAAAGCGTTTCTCTTTCGGAGTTGATATTAGCGAACACTGTCGATCCCGAAGCGGCTCTCGAAAAAATGCATGAGCTTAACGCTCAAATCTCCGCTGCCTTTCAGGAGGATGAAAACCAAAGCCCACCGCCGCAAGACACAGAACCTTCTGATAAAGACGGCGGCAGCCTGACCGGGGGGCAGCAGGAAACCGCCGCAGGTCCCATCACGGGCCAAGAAATGGCTGGAACTTATAGCGGGAGCGCAACATTGCAGCATGTAGAAGAAGACGTGGAGGCCCCCGACAGCCTGCCGGTAACGCTGCAACTAAACGAGGGCGGTACAGGCACAGTCAACGTGTACGGCTATGGCGGCGAAGCAGAATACGCAGGCAGCGCGGTCATTTTTTCCGTGACAATGAAGGAGGATGGCGCGGCGGCTTACTGTTCCTTCATTGGGAACGTAAGTAGAAGCGGAGGCCAGATTGTGATTAGCGGGAAGATGCGCTTTTCCATGATGGGCGTTACCCTTGCCACCTATAGCTGGGCAGCGCAAAAGTAAACGCCACAGTAAAAACCTTCCCGAGAAAACGGCATTGCAATAAACAGGAGGAATGAGTATGTATTGCGCAAATTGCGGAACACACTTATCGGAAAGCACAAGCTTCTGCCCCGCCTGCGGCAGCGGGATCAATCAGGCGTCCCAAAGCGCGCCGCAGCCTGCGAGCCTACGCGGCTTTTCACCCCGGATCAATGACCCGGCCTTTGCCAAATACGTCAAAAACGCCAACCGCTGGTCGGCCATCTTTTCAATCATTCTGGCCGTTGCCGCCGTCATCGGCTTTTATATCGCCGGCGAGGCGGGCACAGAGGGCATGAGCAACCCCCAATCGCTCTATATCGGCTTTGGTATCGGCGGCATGTTTTTGCTGATCGCGCTGTTTCAGATACGCGGCAGAAAGCGCGGCAGCACCTGGGACGGAACGGTGGAAGACAAGAAAATCAAAAAGAAAACCGAAACCACGGAAGACACAAGTACAGACTATCTGGAATATTCCGTCATTATCCGCAGTGATCAGGGAAAACGGCACACCATCAAATCCCGCGACAGCGATATCCTGTATAACTACTATCAGATCGGCGACCGGGTGCGGCACCACGCGGGGCTTAATTCCTATGAGAAATATGACAAGACCGGCGTCAAGTTCATCCCCTGCAACGCCTGCGGTACGCTGTGCGACATAAATGACGACTATTGCTTCCGCTGCAAATGCCCGCTGCTGAAATAGGCCATAATTAAGATGTAAAGATATTACCGGTTGGCCCGGGAGCTCATAGGAAGGGCTCGAATTGCGGCTGCCGTTCCCTCAAAGCGCCGCCTGCGCTTTGAGAAAACGCAAGAAAGTTTCCACCGAACCGCCGAGATGCGTAAGATGCGTTGGGCGCTCGCCCGCCACAGTGCCTACGTCGAAAAAATCGGCCCCTTGCGTAAGAGGGGTATGCATAAAGGAATCGCTGCCGTTCAGACCGCAGTCCAGCTCTAAAAACTCGTCGCCCCAGAAGCAGCATTCCTCTGCGGCGATGCCTGCAGGCGCAAGCACCCGTTCCATGAAGGCATCCACATTATCCGCCTTATTCAGCACGCCGATTTCCAGATATTTTGCGTCGCAGGTGGGCCTGACGGCAAGCCCGTGCCGCGCTCCGCAGTTCAAAGCGAGCTCTGTAAGGCCCGCAAGCCCGGCATGATAACCGTGACGGGCCAAAGCGCGTTTCACCGCGCCAAGCTCGTCGCCGCTTAAGAAAAGGTTGGCGTCGCGGTCGTTGCCGGGCATAAGATCCACCTTCACATAATTGGGCCGGTCAAAAATGATATCGGTGGGGTAATCGTAATCGCGGAGCAGTTCCTGATGGACGTCGAAAGCGGTTTGATGGATACGCAGTAAAATATCCTTTGAAACCTGCGGATCGAAGGTATGCGTCGGGCGGCCGTTTTGATCGAAGCCTAGATTGTGGCTTCCGCGAGCCAGCCCCAAGAAGAGGTAACGAAGCTGCGCGGGGGGAAAATATCGTTCCAACTGTCCGCCTGCGATATTTGGGTAGGTCGTCCCGCTGATGATGAAGAGATAAATACCCTTCGTCAGCAGCGGGGCCATCGCGGCGGCTACGGCATCGGCGGGAGCCGAACGGGAGATCACCGCCGTGCCGTCCCAATCGAAAAAGATAGCGCGATAGCGTTTCATAGCCGCCCCTCGCAGGGAAGAACGATGGTCTGCCCGCCGCTTAGCGTATACGGTGCGCCCATCAGTTCGATCATTACCGGACCGGCCCCCTCCGGCATGGACAAGGCGACGGAGCCATGCCGAAGCTCTACGCGCACGGGGTTGCCGCGAAAAACGAAGCGGAAGGAAAACGAACGCCAGCGTTTCGGCAAACGGGGGGAAAGGCACGCTCTATCTTCCTTCAGAGAAAGCCCGCCAAAGCCCTGAACCGCCACCATCCAGCTCCCGCCGTTGGCTGCCGGATGGGTGCCGCCGATATACTGATCCCCCACATAGAGCTTGTAATCTCCGGTCAGATCGAGCTGCGCAGTTTTCATAAAGTAGCGGTAGGCATAGTCACCCAAGCCACAGCGGGCGGCCGCCAGCGCGTAGATGCAGGCGCTCAAACTGGAGCCGTGCTCGGTGCGGGGCTCGTAGTATTCGAAGTTCGCCAAAAGCTCGTCTTGCGTATAATCTTCGGGGAACAAGGCCTGTAAAAGCACCACGTCCGCCTGCTTGATCACCTGCGTCTGCACCGCGATGCCGCAAGGGCTGCCCAGATATTCATTCTGCAGCAGGATGCGTTTTTTCAGCGCATCGGGGCGGATATCCTCCATGCCAAAATACCCGTCGTACTGCTCGACGAGGCCGTCGCCGGGCCGGGGGGAGGGCACATAAAGACGCGCGGCGAAATCCGCAATGGCGGCCTCGTCCCGGGCGTAGCCGATGGAAGCGTCGATTTTACGCAGCGCGCCGGGATAATGCTCGGCCAGAAGGCAGCGTATTTTTCCCGCGGTTTCAAGCGCCTTTTTCGTCATAAAGTTGGTGTAGGCGTCGTTGCTGACGCGCTCGTGGTATTCATCCGCGCCGGTCACATCGACAAGCTCGTAGCGGGCTTTGTCGCTTTTATAGTAGCTGTAGGAATAAAGAAAGCGCGCGCACTCAAAGGCCGTCTCCGCACCGCCCTCCAAAAGGAGGGAAATATCTCCCGTGGCACGGTAGTAGAGCCAAATGCCGTATACCACGTCGGCGCTGATATGGATCTGCTTGTCCCGAAAATACGTGCGTATGGGCCTGCCCGTGAAAACATCGTTGATGTTATACTCGGTGCAGCCGTCGTCGCCCGTTTCCTGGCTCTCCCATGCGTAGAACGCGCCCCGGTACCCGTATTCCGCCGCCTTGCGGCGCGCCCCTTCCAACGTGCGGATGCGGTAGGCCACCAGATTTCGCGCGGCGTCCGGCAAGGCGCTGCAAAACATCGGGAGCATATAAAGCTCGGTATCCCAAAACATGGCCCCCTTATAGACCTGCCCCGAAAGGCCCCGGCCGGGCACCGCCACGGCGTCGGTATGGAAGGGCGTGGAGATGATGAGAAGGTAAATGCTGTAACGAAGCGCAAGATCGGCGTCCTCGTCGCCTTGGATGGAGCAGTCGAGCGAATTCCACAGCTTACGCCAAGCATCCCGGCTTTTTTCAAGAAGCGCGTCGAAGCCGAGCGCCAAGCCCTCGCGCGCGTCGAGGACGGCAGCTTGCGCGCAATCCGCGGCATCCGGGTCCGTACCCTTATAAAGCGCATTGCAAAGCGTTAGCGTAAGCGCCTGCCCGGCTTCAAGCTCCGCCGTGACACGGCAGCCGCCCTCGGCGCTTTCCACCCGTCCGCCGCCGCAGGAGATGGCCTGCGCCACGGCGAGCGCGGTGCCAAGCTCGATGGTCTTTGCCTGAAAAAGGGCCGTTCCTCCCTCATAATCGCGCTCGACATCCTTAAGGTGCGGGCCGTTCAGGTCCCAGATCACGCCGTCGATCCCGGCGTAAAGCTCCAGCGTTCCGCCCTCCGGGCAAACGACGCGGTACTCGCAGACGAGAAGGTGCTTGTTCGCCATGCTTGCAAACCGGCGCGACAGAATTTCTACCCCACTCTCAAACCGGGTCTGCCTTAAGTGCAATCCGCAGGAAAGATTGAGGCTTTGGCTGTGCAGCTCTGGCTGTTGTTCCATTACCGACAGCGCTTCCCCGTTAAGAAACGCTCTGATGCAGAGCGGGTCGGGAGCGTTGACCGGCTCGCGCCAGCCGCCGTTTTGGTCGTAAAGGCCGCTCATGGTGCAGGCCACGAGCTGCGGCGCGCGGTATTCCTCCAAGGTACCACGATACCCCAGGTAGCCGTTGCCGATGAGAAATTTGCTGCCGAAGAATTCCGTCTTTTCAGGGTGATACCCCTGCTCGGTCACAATGCTGTTCATCCTTTTCCTCGCAACGCCAAATTCATGTATTCCCCGGGCGTAAGCCCGGTATGTTTTTTGAAGATATTGATGAAGGAGCGCACGTTGGGGTAACCCACCTGCCGGGCGGCGTCATTTACCTTGACGCTGCCGCCCCCCAGAAGCTCCTTGGCGTGGGAGATGCGCTTTTCGGTGATGTATTCCTTGATGGATTTTCCCGTGGCCTTTTTGAAGACCTTAACCAAATACGATACGCTGAAATGCAGCTCGGTGGCCAGCAGGTCGAGGCCGATCTCCTCGTTGCGGTAGTTTTTATCGAGAAAGGCGAGGATGGCCTTGCGCACATCCCCGCGCCCTTCCTGCTTGAGCAAAGAGATGTAGCCTAAAATGGCGCCGTAGAGTTCCGCGAAAAAGCGGCGGGGCTGCTCCGGGGTTCGAAGCGTAAGCACCTGTGCAAAAAGCTCGTCCAGATCGGGAAAGATGAGCGAGCTGTCGATGGATAGCTCCTGCAACAAATTCATGGTGTCGTTGAAGAGCTGGACGGAAACGAAGGCAGGCGTATAGGATACGGGCAGCTGCGACTGGATATGCTCAAAAAGAGCTTCCATGCGCTCTGTAAGCGCAGCTTCGTCGGAGCGTTTGAGCGCGTCAAAGAGCGCGCGCTCAAGCTTCGTGAACCGCTCGAGGCTCAACGCGCTGACGGCGGGGAGCCGGTCGGCATAGATCACGCCGTGGCTTCCCGCGATGGCGCGATAACGGTAGGCGGCGGACGCCTCCTTGTAGCTTTGCCACACAAGGCGAAGTTCGTCACAGGGGTTGCCCGCGGCAACGGTGATCTCCGCTGCGGTATCCAGGCTGACGCGCCGAAAAATCGCATCCTGCGCCTCTTTTAAAAGGGCGGCGGCGCGGGCCCGGTCCGGCCCGCCCATGCTTATAAGGATCACAAGCTTTCCGTCCTGCTGTGTGCGGATAAACTCGATCGCGCAGCATGCAAAGCGGGAAACGGCGTCCCGTATCGCTTCCATCTCCAACAGAAGCGCGGTATCCGTGTCCTCGTCCCTCGACAATTGATCAAAGCCATGGATCGCGAGGATGACGGCGCTATACCATGCGTTTTTCAAGAATATCACGCCGCATCGCTCCATACGCTCTAGAAGAGCCGCCTCCTCCGAGTCCTCCCGGTTGAGAAGCTGGTAAAGCACATCCTCGCGAAGCAGAGGCAGATTTTCCTCCAGCAGCTCCTGCGCGTGCCTTTTCTCGGCGGTAAGAGCTTTGAATCTTTTATCG
>JAJFTZ010000018.1 GCA_021372675.1 Eubacteriales bacterium | reverse complement strand
AGGATGGGGCGCGAAATGACGCCCAACAACCTGAAGCAGGCGATGTTCCCGGAGGGCGCAATTATTTTAAAAAACGATAACGGCACCGCGCCCGGCTGCATCCTCGAGCAAAACGGCAGAGCCATCGCGCTTTTGCCGGGGCCGCCGCGCGAAATGCAGCCCATGTTCGAGGAGCAGGTGCTTCCCTACATCGCGAAAAAGGAGAGCGGCGGCATTTTCTACTCTCGCGTCGCGCGCATCTTCGGGGTGGGGGAATCCGCCGTGGAATTTCGGCTCAAGGAGCTGATCGAAAGCCAAAATAACCCCACCATTGCGCCCTACGCCCTTACCGGCGAGGTGACCCTACGCATCACGGCGCGCTGTAAGACCGAAACGGAGGGGGAGGCGCTTATTGCGCCCGTGCTCGACGAGATCACGGCAATCCTCGGCGATGCGGTCTATTCCACCTCCAACGAAGCGCTGCACGAGGTATGCGGGAGGCTCTTAACCGAAAAGGGCATGACGCTCAGCGTCGCGGAAAGCTGCACGGGCGGGCTTATTGCCTCTACGATCGTCTCCATGCCCGGAAGCTCGGCGTTTTTTACGGAGGGTGTCGTTACGTACTCCAACGGCGCGAAGGAACGCCGCCTTGACGTAAGCGAGGAAACGCTCGCGCGCTTCGGCGCGGTCAGCCGCGAAACGGCGCTCGAGATGGCTTATGGCATGCGCGAGAGCGCAAAGAGCGACGTGGCGCTTTCCGTAACGGGCATCGCGGGGCCGGACGGCGGCAGCGCCGAAAAGCCCGTGGGACTTGTTTACATCGGCGTCGCCGACGCATCGGGCGCTACGGCGCATGAGCTTCGCTTGAGCGGGGGCCGCGAGCGCATCCGCCACATGGCGATGCTTCACGCGCTCGATCTTCTGCGCAGGAAATTGAAAGAATAACGTGCAAAACATTCGAACAAATGTTATAATAAATGAAATGTTAAAAGAGGGATGGTACAGACCGCTATGGTGGGGAAGGAAAAAGCATTGGAAATGGCCCTGAGCCAGATCGAGAAGCAGTTCGGCAAGGGCACGGTGATGAAGCTCGGCGACGCCGCCGCTAAAATAACCGTTTCCACGATACCCTCGGGGTGCTTGGAGCTCGATATCGCGCTTGGCGTGGGCGGCATCCCGCGCGGCAGAATCATCGAAATCTACGGGCCGGAATCCTCGGGCAAAACCACCATGGCGCTGCATGTGATCGCCGAGTCGCAAAAGCTCGGCGGCACGGCCGCCTTTATCGACGCGGAGCATGCGCTCGATCCTACCTATGCGAAAAACCTTGGCGTCAACGTGGATGAGCTTTACGTTTCTCAGCCCGATAACGGCGAGCAGGCGCTCGAGATCACCGAGGCGCTTGTTCGAAGCGGCGCGATCGACGTTGTAGTTATCGACTCCGTAGCAGCGCTCGTCCCCAAGGCCGAGATCGAGGGCGATATGGGCGATTCGCACGTAGGCTTGCAGGCAAGGCTCATGTCGCAGGCGCTCAGAAAGCTCGCGGGCGTGATCAGCAAGTCCAACACCATCGTGATCTTCATCAACCAGCTGCGCGAAAAGGTGGGCGTCATGTTCGGCAACCCCGAGGTGACCACCGGCGGCAAGGCGCTCAAATTCTACGCCTCCATCCGCCTTGACGTGCGCAAGATCGACACGCTCAAAAACGGCAACGAGGCCTACGGTAACCGCACGCGCATCAAGGTGGTAAAAAACAAGGTCGCGCCGCCTTTCAAATCCGCCGAGTTCGATATTATCTATGGCGAGGGCATTTCCAAGGAGGGCTCCATCCTCGACATGGCGGTCGCGCGCAAGATTATACAAAAAACGGGCGCGTGGTACTCCTACGGCGATCTGCGCATCGGCCAGGGCCGCGACAACGCGCGCGTTTTCCTCAAGGATAACAAAGAGCTTTGCGCCGAGATCGAAGGCAAGATACGCGCGGAGCTCGCCAGCATCGAGCTCCCGCGGGACGCGGGAAGCGACGACGAGTCCTTCGACGAGTGATCCCGGCCGTAAAACAAAAAAATTTCACAACGGGCGCCCGGTTCCGGGCGTCCTTGACTTTTATTTTCTAAAGGTTTACAATATTTTAGAGTATTTGTGCCGGTCTGTAATTTCGTAAATAAGCTTTATTTATGAAACAGTATCTGTGCAGACGGAATGCCGATTCCGGATACATTTTATATATTTTGGAGGTGCTCTATTCGGTGAGTGACATCATAATCCCCATCGTTACAGGGGTGGTCGCCCTAGGCGCGGGCATAGCAGGCGGGTACTATTACAGAAGGAACATCGCAGAAGCTAAGGTTGCAAAGGCGGAAGACGCCGTAAAAAAAATGATCGACGACGCCCAGAAAAAGGCGGAGACCATCAAAAAAGAGACCGTACTGGAAGCGAAGGAAGAAGTATACCGCATCAAGAACGAGAGTGAACGCGAGTTAAGAGACAGGCGCACGGAGTTGCAGCGCACGGAACGGAGGCTCATACAGCGCGAGGAAACGCTTGATAAGAAATTCGACGGCATCGAACAGCGCGAGGAATCCGTTAACAAAAAGCAAAGGGACGTGGAGGCTCTGGAGGCTTCCATCAAGGAGCTCTACGACAAACAGCTCAAGGAGCTTGAAACCATATCCGGGCTCTCCATGGACGAGGCGAAGGCCATCCTTTTAAACAACGTGGAGCGCGAAGCGCGCCATGAGGCCGCCGTCATGCTTCGCGATATCGAGGCGAAAACGAAGGAGGAGGCCGATAAAAAGGCCCGCAATATCGTTTCGCTGGCCGTTCAGCGCGTCGCGGCCGACCACGTTGCGGAAACCACGGTTTCCGTCGTGCCGCTTCCCAACGACGAAATGAAGGGCCGTATCATCGGCCGCGAGGGCAGGAATATTCGCACGCTCGAGACCGCTACGGGCGTCGATCTCATCATCGACGACACCCCGGAAGCGGTCATACTTTCGGGCTTCGACCCGGTGCGTCGCGAGGTCGCGCGCATCGCGCTCGAAAAGCTCATCCTCGACGGGCGCATCCATCCGGCGCGCATTGAGGAAATGGTGGAAAAGGCTAAAAAGGAAGTCGATACCCAGATACGCGAAGCTGGCGAACAGGCTGTGTTCGAGGTGGGCGTGCATGGGCTGCACCATGAGCTCGTAAGGCTCTTAGGGCGCCTCAAGTACCGCACCAGCTACGGCCAGAACGTGCTCAAGCACTCCGTGGAGGTAGCGCACCTCGCGGGCATCATGGCCGCCGAGCTCGGCGCAAACGTGGCGCTCGCCAAGCGTGCGGGGCTTCTGCACGATATCGGCAAGGCGGTGGACCACGAGGTAGAAGGCCCGCATATCCAGATCGGCGCCGATCTCGCCAAGAAATACCGCGAAAACAACCAGATCATCAATGCCATCATGGCGCACCACGGCGACGTGGAGCCCACCTCCATCGAGGCGGTGCTCGTGCAGGCCGCCGACGCGATCTCGGCCGCTCGGCCGGGCGCGCGCCGCGAGACGCTCGAAAACTACATCAAGCGCCTCGAAAAGCTCGAGGAGATCGCAAACTCCTTCGAGGGCGTGGATAAATCCTTTGCCATACAGGCGGGCCGCGAGGTGCGCATTTTGGTGAAGCCGGAAAATGTGAACGACGCCGATACCATTATCATGGCCAAGGAGATCGTAAAGCGCATCGAATCCGAGCTCGAATATCCCGGCCAAATCAAGGTCAACGTCATCCGCGAAACGCGAGCGGTGGAATTCGCGAAATAAAGCGTTGCGCCCAAAAGTAAAAAAGGATATGCTTGAAGGCGTATCCTTTTTCTATCGAAAAAATGACTTGCGTCACTTTTCCAAGGATTACAGGAAGTACCTGCGAGGCACGCAGGCCGGGTGCCTGCGGCGTATCCCGCCGCGGGTCGTCGTGCCTTGCGGCCGGTACTTCCTGCAAAGAAAGCTTGCTGCGCAAGGCTTTTCGCCGCCAACGCACACGTCGCTGGCGGCGGATTAGAGCTTCCGGGTGCTTTGGCCCCGAACCCCCAAGAGCCTTTTCGCAAAAACGGAGGAAGCATGCAAAAGAGTATCCCTATAGCCGATGCGCATTGCGATTTTTTATACTACATGGTTCAAAACGGCTACAGTCTGGCCTCGGTCACGGAGCACCAATCGCTGAGTCTCGAGCGTATGGAGCAGGGCAGCGTTAAGCTCCAATTTTTTGCGGCCTGGGTGGACCCTTCGGGACGCATATCCTGTTTGCAGCAAGCGCTCGACCTCATAGACGCCTACTGGCGCATGCTGGATGAAAACGAACGCCTTATCCCTTTTACAAGGGATTTTTCACCCGAAAGCGGTAAGATCGCAACGGTGCTTGCCGTAGAGGGCGGCGAGGCCATACACGGACGGCCCGAAAATCTGAGGCTTTTCCATAAGCTCGGCGTGCGCGCTATGACACTCACATGGAACGCGACCAACGAGCTTGCGTCGCCCGCTATGCGCCGTGGCCGTAAGGGGCTTACGCCGCTTGGCCGCGAGGTGGTGGGGGAGATGTGCCGCATCGGCATCGCGCCCGACGTGGCGCACTTAAACGACGCGGGCATCGACGAGCTACTGAGCATCGCGACGGTTCCCGTTTTTGCTTCGCATTCCAACGCGCGCGCGGTGTGCAACCATCCGCGTTCGCTCGGTGACGAGCATATACGCGCCATCGCAAAACAGGGCGGCGTGATCTGCGTCAATTTTTACCCGCCGCAGCTCACGGAAAAAAAACGCGCGTCTGTTTCCGATATCGTAAAGCATATTGCACATATCGCGGGCATCGCGGGGATCGGGGCGGTGGGCCTCGGCTCCGATTTCGACGGCATGAGCGACTGCCCGCCCGATATGAAGCACAGCGGCCATTTTCCGAAGCTCATCGAAGCGCTGCGCCGCGAAGGATTTTCGGAAGCGGACATACGCAAGGTCGCCTATGAGAATTTGAGCAGGTATATAGCGCGGTTTTGTTAGGAAAGGAGAACTATATGAAAAAGCCGACAACACGCACGCTCGTATATATCATCTTTTTTATATGTACGCTAACAGGCTGTGCGCTTCAGCCCGATGCGGTTGTTCCCGCGTTAACGCCCGCGCCCGGAATAACAAGCCCAGCGCCCGCAATCATCACAGCCGCGCCGGCCGAAGCGGCCGTGTCTAGACAAACCGCCGGGGAACCGCCGTACGTCAACGCGAGCGCCGTCGAATGGTTGGGGCAAAAGCTCAACGGGGACGTTGAACAACAGAAGCTAAGCGGCACAGAAATAGCGCTGCTCAACGACCTTGCTTGCAGGCTTGAGCTTATCAAACCTTTCTTTCATACCGATGAGCTTGAAAAAAGGGATTTCACTTTTATTCTATACAATTATTATCAGCAGGCGGAGGAAAAGGAACTTCCTACGCCTCCGGACGGCATGGGAGATCCGATGGGATACGGCACATCGTTATATCTTTCTTCCGAAAAGGCGACCGCGCTGCTGTGCGATATCCTCGGTGCGGGCATACCGGATGCAACCGTCGATTATGCGGACGAAGGCTACGGGGACACGATCTGCAAGGACGGCGTTTATTACATATACTGGGGCGACCTTGAGCATTGGCCTTTTTCGCTCGGCGCATACCGATACCTCGGCGAAGATATATTTTATCTCTCCTTCGATGTTGACGACACGCATATGGCGGGGCCTGAAAACGAGAAGGTGGGGATTATCGAAGATTATTGCAGGCTTCTTGTGGAGCGCTCCGATTCGGAATGGGGCTTTACGGTGCTTTCTAAGCTCAAAGAGAGGGATTATTCCATACTGCCAGATGATTTTCCGCTTCCGCGCTAAAACTAAAGAATACATTTAAAGAAAGAAAAGGCACTTTACTCTCGTAAAATGCCTTTTTATTTTGGCAGGGGCAGAAGGACTCGAACCCTCAAGAACGGTTTTGGAGACCGCTATGTTACCATTACATCATGCCCCTATGAAATTCGCAACGATGGTATTATAGCATTTTCGCTTTGTTCGTGTCAATCGCAATGGTATAATGGTAAATACGAAAGCACGTGCAGGCGCAAGCCCGAGGCTGCGCGTAAAAGCTTTGAAAACGCTGGGGGAATTAGTTTGTGAAAATAATAACGATTTATACGGATGGGGCATGCTCCGGAAACCCCGGGCCCGGCGGCTGGGGCGCAATCTTACAGTATAACGAGGCGGAAAAGGAGCTTTCGGGCGCTCAAAAGCATACCACCAACAACCGCATGGAGCTTATGGCGGCCATTGAAGCGCTGAAGGCGCTCAAGGAGCCGTGCGAAGTTAAGCTGTATACGGACAGCGCCTATTTAGCGCGCGCGTTTAACGAGCGTTGGCTTTACGGCTGGCAAGCGAACGGTTGGAAAACGAGCAACAAGAAGGACGTGGAGAACCGCGACCTTTGGCAGGAATTGATCGTGCTCACGAAAACGCATCGGGTCGAATGGATCAAGGTCAAGGGCCACAGCGACAACGCCGGCAACAACCGCTGCGACGCGCTCGCGAGAGGGGCCATCGCAAAGCTCCGCGAGGAGGAGGCCGAATCGGGCCAACCGCAGGATTAGATTTTCCATTTTACCTCTTGCTTTTTCCATTACTATTCGTTAAACTTGTCTTTAACGAATAGTATAGATCGGTTTAAGGCAATAGGTGTTGGCGGAAGCAGAAAACAACCGTGGCCCTTTTGCCGCTCCCCCGCCAAATTGTCAGTTTTTAGGAGGCCTTTCTTGCCGAACGATTACGCGAGCGTACAGTATAAGGAATATCTGCGCAGGCTCAAGGAGGCGCTCGCGGAACTTCCGCCGTTTTGCGAGGAGTTTTTTCGCGGCATCGAAAGCACCACGCTCATCCGCACGCGTTACGCCTACGCAGTGGATCTTCGCCTGTTTTTCAAATATCTCGTCGGCGAGCTGGACTCCTTTCAGGAGTATTCCGTAAAAGCACTCACGCTCGCGGCGCTCGACCGCGTGACCGCGACTGAAATCGAGATGTTTTTAGGCCACATCTCCCTTTATACCAACGAGGAAAACGCCGAGGTGCTCAACCACGAGCGTGCAAAGGCACGAAAGCTCTCCGCCCTGCGCTCCATGTACAAATACTTTTTAAAAAAGGAAAAAATCACGCACAACTCCCCCGCCCTCGTGGACATCCCCGTCATACGCGAAAAAAGCATCGTCCGCCTCGAGCCGGACGAGGTGGCCAACCTCCTGGACGCGGTGCAAAGCGGCGAGGGCTTAAGCGAGACGCAAAAAAAATACCATAAGCTCACACAATCGCGCGATCTCGCCATTCTCACGCTTTTTTTGGGCACGGGCATCCGCATCAGCGAGCTTGTGGGCATCGATATGGACGATATCAACTTCAACGCCAACGAATTTTCCATCGTAAGAAAAGGCGGCAAGCAGGACATTTTGGTGTTCGGCGACGAGGCGCGCGCCGCGCTTTTAACCTACATGCTCAAGCGCGAAAGGCTAAGCGCCGCCGAGGGTCACGAAAACGCGTTGTTTTTATCGCTGCAAAACAAGCGTCTCACCGTGCGCGCCATTGAAAACCTCGTAAAAAAATATGCCTCAGTCGCCACGCCGCTCAAGAAAATATCGCCACACAAGCTTCGCAGCACCTACGGAACCTCGCTGTACCGCGAAACGGGCGATATCTATCTTGTTGCGGACGTGCTCGGCCACCGCGACGTAAACACCACGCGTAAGCACTACGCCGCCATTTCCGAGGATCGCAGGCGCCTCGCGGCAAAGGTCGTAAAGCTCCGCGAGGACGCGCCGAAGCCAAAGAACGGAGCAAAATCGGAAGAAAAGCCTGAGGATTAACCTCTCTTTTTTCTGCTGCCTCTTAGCTTCGGCTGTACGGAACGCGCTTCTTCCTCCTCGCGGAAAGACGCGGCGAGCTTCGCCTCCCATTCGGCCATCAGCGCGGGCGGGATATCCAGAGGACCGAGCTCATCTATTTCTTCCTCTTCTTCCTCCTCATCACGGAACAGCGCCGCGATAACGGGCACCTGCTCCGGCTCTGAAAGGCTCTCCGCCTCCTCCTCGGGGCAAAAGTCGGCCGCGATTACACGGTAGCCGTTTACATCCGTAAGCTCCTCCGGCTGTTCGAGACATTTGCAGCAGTTATCGCATATCTTGCTCGGATCGAGGTCGCAAATATCGTTTTCATCGCGCTTTTTCATAAACAGGCTCCTTCGCGGCCATTTTCCCCTATGGGGACGAACAAGTGTTTGCTATTCTTTGCCGCGCGTAGTATACTATATTCGTATTATACCATTGAGCGATGTTCTGTAAAAGGCGGTGCAAGCATGAAGGGCCTAGGAAAAACGCAGCAGGCGGTTTACGATTATATCCGAACGTTCATTCAAGAACGTTCCTTCCCCCCCACCGTGCGCGAGATCGGCGCGGCGGTAGGCCTAAAATCCACCTCGAGCGTCCATTCCCACCTCAAGGGGCTTGCTGATAAGGGCTATATCCGCCTCAATCCCTCCAAGCAGCGTTCCATCACGCTCGCCCAAGGTTCTCTGGCGCAGGCGATCCCCCTCGTGGGCACGGTCGCGGCCGGTCAACCGATCTTCGCCGAGGATAACATCCAGGAATACTTTTCCTTACCTTGCTCGCTTTTGCACGGCGCGGAGCAGGACGAGGCGTTTTTGCTCCGCATCAGCGGCGAAAGCATGATAGACGCGGGCATGTTCGACGGCGATATGATCGTTGTCCACAGCGGCATTTCCGCGACAAACGGCGATATCGTGGTCGCCCGTATCGGCGGCGATACCGCCACCGTAAAGCGCGTGTTTTTTGAAAAAAACAGAGTAAGACTCCAGCCGGAAAACACGAGCATGTCCCCCATCTACACCCAATATGGCGAGGTAGAACTCGTGGGCAAGGTGATCGGGCTTATCCGGCAGTATTGACGGATTGAGGTGTTACCTTTTTTCGATCGGCACCCAAATTTCCACGATGGAGCCCTCGTCATCGCCGTTGAAGCGCTCGTCATAGTATTCGACACAGTAATGCAGACCGTTTAAAAGCTTTTCGGAATAACCTTCGCCGTTCGTTTTCAGCCACTCGTCCATGGCGTTGTTTTCGCTTTCATATCCATTTGTGACATAAACCTCAAATGAGGCGTATTTTGAAGGCGGCAGCTCAAACACGGAATAGGCGTCGTTTTTCGGCGCGCTTGTAACGGAAAAGCCCACATGAACGGTACACTTGTCCCCATCGTAAAGCCTTATCTCATATCCGTTTTTTGATAGAGCGTTTTCAAGCGGCCTTTTATGAACCAGCTTTTCAAAAGCGTTCCATACATCCCACGTTTTACAGCCGTCGCCATGTGTCCCGGCGATTTTAAGTCCGCCTCGATTGATTATGTTCGGGTTCAATAAAATCCCTCCCTGCAATCTGTTGGTAAACCTTTTCACCAGCTCGTCCGCGGTCATAATGACCGGTTGATCGTCCCTCCGCCGGTACTCGCTCGGAGACATGCCCTGCATCGCGGCAAACGCCCTTGAAAAAGACTGCGCGGAGTGAAAACCGCAGCTTAGCGCAATATCCAAAACAGTCCTATCCGTTTTGGATAACCACTCACACGCATACAAGATCCGCCTGTCGCGGACATAAGCCGCCAAAGGCTTCCCGACAATCGCCGAAAACAACCGGTGGAAATAGTAAGGCGAAAGGTAGAACCTGCTCGAAAGCCTTTCAAGATCAACAGGCTCATCCAAGTGCATGTCAATATATTTTAGCGCCTCGCCGACCTTAGAAAAGTTTTTCACCATTTCACCCCCGCATTTATAGAATAGCAGATAACAAAGCCTCTGTCTTAACGATTCTTGTCAAGTTTCTTGCCGGATCGAAGAAAAGCAGGTAAACACCAGCGGCGTTTACCTGCTTCCCATAAGGCACGATTATATACTACGCTTCCCCTATCCTTATCAGCGCGTCGAGCGCGTACATAACACCTATCCTGCCGTGCGCGTAGGTTAGCCCGCCCTGTACATAGGCCGTATAGGGCGCTATGAGCGGCGCGTCGGCGCTCAGCTCTATGGACGCGCCTTGTACGAACGCGCCCGCGGCCATGATGACCTTGCTCGTATAGCCGGGCATATCCCAAGGCTCGGGCACAGCGAAGCTATCCACGGGCGAGGCTTTTTGTATGCTTTGGCAGAACGCGACGAGCGCCGCCTCCGACGAAAAGCGAAGCGCCTGCACGATATCCGAGCGCACGGCGGCGCTGTCGGGCATCGTTTCCAGCCCCACAAGCTCGAAAACCTTAGCAAAAAGCGCGGCGGTCTTTACGCTTTGCGCGGTAACGTGCGGCGCGAGGAAAAGCCCTTGGAAAAACGGCTGGTAGCCGCCAGCGTAGGAACCTACTTCCCTGCCCATGCCGGGCACCGTGAGGCGCTGCGCGATGCGTTCCAAATATTCCGCTTTGCCCGCGATGTAGCCGCCCGTGGGCGCAAGCCCGCCGCCCGGGTTTTTGATGAGCGACCCTATCTCGATATCCGCGCCGTAAAACGCAGGCTCGTGCGCGCAGGTAAATTCGCCGTAGCAGTTATCTACCACGACGACCGCCTGTGGCATTTTTTCATGCACGGCGCGAAAAATAGGTTCCATTTCCGATGGTAAAATGGCGTTGCGCCACGAATAGCCGCGCGAGCGTTGCGCATAAATTACCCTTACGGGCCTATCGAGCGCCGAAAGCACCGCGTCAGGATCGATTTTCCCGTCGTCCTTAAGCTCAAGCTGGCGGTACTCTACGCCGAGGCGTTTCAGCGAACCGAATTCGTTACCGTTTATGCCTATGGCTTTTTCAAGCGTATCGTACGGCTTTCCCGTGATGGAAAGCATGGCATCGTTTGGCTCCAATAGGCCGCTCAACGCGGTGAAAATGGCGTGCGTACCGGAGGTGAGCTGCGGGCGGACGAGCGCATCCTCCGCTTCGAGCGCGCGTGCGAACACCCGATCGAGCACGTCGCGCCCGTCGTCGCCGTAGCCGTAACCCGTGGTGGGCGAAAAATGCCGTAGGGCGACGTTTTCCGCTTGGAAGGCGCCGAGCACGCGCGCCTGATTTTGCGCTTCCACGGCGTCGATGCGCGAAAAGACCGGCGATAGCGCGGCCTCGGCTTCCATTGTTATCCGCGCGGCGCGTTCGCAAACGGGCGCGCCATAGGTGAAGTCGTCCAAAGCTTTAAGGTTCCTCGCTTTCCGCGTTCTTTTGAAAATCGAGCTGTAAGGGCCGCTCCGGCGTTATGGTGGAAACCGCGTGCTTGTAGATCATCATCTGCTTCCCGTCCACTTCCGCGAGCAGCACGAAATTATCGAACGCGCGTATGAGCGCGTTTTTGATTTGAAACCCGTTCGTCACGTGGATGGAAACGGGTATTTTCTCCTTTTTTACGGTGTTGAGCAAGGTATCCTGCACGTTGATCGGTCTTAACATTCCCCTCCCCCTTCCAAGGCGCGAACCGCGTCTAAGGTAAGCGCGTCGAGGCTTTCATACTGCGCTAGATCGAACCATTGGATACGCTTATCGCGCTTGAACCAGGTGATCTGCCGCTTGGCGAACCGGCGCGTTTCGAGCTTGATCGCCGCGACCGCCTCCTCCAAGCTGCATTGTCCCGCAAGGTGCGCGTAAAGCTGCTTATAGCCTAAACCCTGCATGGCGGGCATGTCCGCCGTTACGCCCAATACTTTCAAACGCAGTATCTCTTCGAGCAGCCCGCGCTTCATCATATCGTCTACGCGGCGTTCGATGCGCTCGTAAAGAAGCTCGCGCGGCATGGTAAGCCCGATCATCCTTACGTCGTAGGGTATTTCCTCGTTCCGCCTGTTTTCAAAATCCCCGCCGAACTCGCCGATCGGCCTCCCGGTAAGCTTAACGACCTCGATGGCGCGCGCAACGCGCTTCACGTCGTTTTTATGCAAGCGCGAGGCGCTTTTCGGGTCAAGCTCCGCCAAGAGCGTGTGCAGCGAGCCGGGCGAACCGGCTTCCATTTCATTTAGCTGTGCGCGGAGCGCCGGGTCGGACGGTGCGCCTGCGAAATTGAGCGGGTAGGTAAGCGCATTCACATAAAGCCCCGTGCCGCCTACGACGAGCGGAAATTTGCCGCGTGAAAAAATATCCTCGATCGCCTGGCGCGCAAGCTCCTGAAAGCGCGCCACGCTTGCGTTTTGCTCGGTGGGCTCGTATACGTCGAGAAGATGATGCGCTATCCCCCGCCTTTCCTCCGCCGTGGGCTTGGCTGAGCCGATGTCGAAGCCCTTATAGAGCTGTATGGAGTCCGCCGAGACGATCTCCGCGCCTATCTTTTTGGCGATCTCTAAGGAAAGCGCCGTTTTTCCGGAGGCGGTGGGACCCACGAGCACGCCGAGCTTTATCTTTTCCATGCTACACCACGCGCTTGAAGAGCTTTTCAAATTCGAGCCGCGTCATCTTCACCATCACGGGCCTGCCGTGCGGGCAGGTCATAGGGATACCCTCCTTTTGGTAGGCCATAAGGAGCGCTTCGATCTCAGACGGCGAAACGGGGTCGCCCGCCTTGATGGCGTGCTTGCACGCGCTTTGAATGAGCATAGCGCGCTTCACCTCCGCGGCGGTCACGCGGTTTTTCTTATCGAGAATCGCGAGCGCCTCGTGCAAAAACTCCCCGGTCTGCGGCTGCCCCACCACATGCGGCACCGCGCGGATATTCACGGTGAGCGGGCCGAACTCCTCCATTTCAAAGCCGAGCGCCTCAAACTGCTCCATGTTGCTCAAAAGCGTTTCGTATTCGAGCGGCGTAAAGCGCATCACGACGGGCAAGAGAAGAAGCTGCGAATCGGGCCTCAGGCCCGACCGCGTCATTTTCTCGTAAAGTCTGCGCTCGTGCATGGCGTGCTGGTCGATGAAGAAGATGTCCTCGTTTTGCTGCACCATCCAGAAGCTATCGAACAAAACACCGACGATCTTGTAGGGCGAAGCGTCCATATCGAGCTGGAGCGGCTGCGTCGCGGGCGTAAACGCGGTGTCCCACGGCTGCGTCTTTTCCTCGGAGGCAGGCCTTGGCTGCAAGAACGAAAAATCCGCCTGCGCCTCCTTGACCGTGCCGGACGGCTGCTTTGCTATATTCCGCGGCAGCTCCCACGCGGGTATGGCAGTTGTTTTGCCGCCGTAAGTGTAAGTTGCGCTCTCGAACGAGGCCGCTTCTGTTTTTTCCACACTCCCGACGGATATCGCGCCGGCAATTTCGGGGGAAACCGCGTTGCTCCCCTCCCCTTCGGCTTTTTTCGCGTTTTCGGCCGATCGGCTGAAAATTGCCGCATCAGTTTCCTCACCCGCGCTCGCGTGTTTAGGCGCGTCGAGCTCGGAAAGCGCCATGCGCGCGGCCGTGTACGCGGCGCGCACCACGCGGTCGTCGTCTTTAAAGCGTACCTCAAGCTTGTTGGGGTGCACGTTCACATCCACCTCGCGGCTCGATATCTGCAAATTTAAAACTAAAAACGGGAACTTACCCACCATCAACCGCGTATCGAACGCGCGCTGCACCGCAAACGAGAGCTTTTGCGAACGGATGTAGCGCCCGTTCACGAAAAACGACTGATAATTGCGGTTGGGGCGCGCGATCTGCTCTGTGCCGAGATAGCCGGTGAGCTTCATATACGCGTCGTCGTAGCGCACTTCGCGCAGATGCGGCAGCGCGTCCGCGCCATATACACAATAAACGGCGTTATACAGGCTTCCGTCGCCCGCGCTTTTGTAAACGGTTTTAGAGTTGCTGATAAGGTGGAACGAAACGCCCGGGTGCGAAAGGATCATGCGCGAAACATAGTCGCTCACGGCGCCCGCTTCCGCGCGCGCGTGCTTCAAAAACTTAAGCCGCGCGGGAACGTTGAAAAAGAGGTCGGAAACCTCCACGGTTGTCCCCTCCGGGCATCCGAGGTCTTCAACTTTTTCCATCCGCCCGCCCTCCACGCGAAGAAAGGAGCCGGAAAGCTCGTCCGCTGTGCGCGTTTTTAAAGCTACCTTGGAAACGGCCGCGATGGAGGCGAGCGCCTCGCCGCGAAAGCCAAGCGTCTCAATGTGATCGAGGTCTTCCGATGCTGTGATTTTGCTCGTGGCGTGCGGTAAAAACGCGGTCGCCACATCCTCGCGGGGTATGCCGCCGCCGTTATCGGTCACGCGGATGTAATCGATCCCGCCCGAAAGTATTTCGACGGCGACGGAATCAGCACCCGCGTCGAGCGCGTTTTCCACAAGCTCCTTCACAACGGAAGCGGGGCGCTCAACCACCTCTCCCGCGGCGATCTGGTTGGCGATATCTTGGCTCAACACCCTGATCGGCTTCATTTTCTTACCTCAGCTTGGCGCGCACGTGCAGGTCGTAAAGCTTTGTGAGCGCATCCATGGGCGTGATGTCGTTGACGGAGAGGTTTTTAAGCTCCTCCATGATGTCGTCGGGCTCCGCGGAGCCGAAAAGCGTCATCTGCCGGGGCGGATCGCTTTCTCCGAGGATCGCCTCGTGGTTGATATCGGCCGATTCGAGCTGCGTTAATATTTCCTTCGCGCGCGTGAGTATGCTTTCGGGCAGCCCCGCAAGGCGCGCCACCTGTATGCCGAAGCTTTTATCCGCACTGCCGCGCACGATCTTGCGAAGAAATATGATGTTGTCGCCGATCTCCTTCACGGAGATGCGGTAGTTTTTGATGCCCGTAAGCTTCCCCTCAAGCTCCGTCAACTCGTGATAATGCGTGGCAAACAGCGTTTTCGCGCCGCATTTCTCGCGGCTGGCGACGTACTCGAGCACCGACCACGCGATGCTAAGCCCGTCGAACGTGCTCGTGCCGCGCCCGATCTCGTCGATGATGAGAAGGCTCCGCGGCGTAGCGTTGTTGAGGATATTGGACATTTCCGACATCTCCACCATGAAGGTGCTTTGCCCCGCGCTTACGTTATCCGAGGCGCCCACGCGGGTGAATATCTTATCCGTGATGCAGACACTCGCCTTTTTTGCGGGCACAAAGCTGCCGATATGCGCCATAAGCGTGATGAGCGCAACCTGCCGCATATAGGTACTCTTCCCCGCCATGTTGGGGCCGGTGATGATGAGAAGCCTGTTCTCTTTATTGTCAAGCAGCGTATTGTTGGGGATGAAGCCCGATTTTAACGATTTTTCCACCACCGGGTGCCTGCCGTCCGTGATCTCGATCTTGCCGTTTTGCTGCACGAGGGGCCTAACATAATCGTTTGCGAAGGCGACCTGCGCGAAGGACTGGTACACGTCGAGCTTAGATAAAAGCGCCGCGTTTAGCTGGAGGCGCTCGATGCAGCTTAAAAGCGTTTCGCGAAGCTCGGCAAAAAGCGTATACTCGAGCGCGACGCACTTTTCTTCCGCGCCCAAAATAGTCTCCTCCAGCTCCTTGAGCTCCGGGTTTACATAGCGCTCGCAGTTGGCGAGCGTTTGCTTGCGCTGGTAGGAGTACGGCACGAGCTGCTGGTACGATTTCGTGACCTCGATGTAGTAGCCGAACACGTGGTTGTAGCCGATCTTAAGGTTTTTGATACCCGTTGCTTCGCGCTCTCGCGCCTCGAGCTTACTTAGCCATTCCTTGCCGTTTCGCGAGGCGTCGCGGTAGGCGTCCACCTCCGCGTTGTAGCCGTCGCGTATCACGCCGCCCTCCTTTACGCTGAGCGGCGGGTTATCCACGATGGCGCTCGCCAACAGAGCGTAAACGTCCTCCATAGGGTCGAGCGCGGCGGCGGAATTTTCAAATTCGGACGCGGAAAGCTGCTTTAAAACAGCTGCAACGTTAGGAAGCCTCGATAGCGAAGCGCGCAGCGCCTCGCAGTCGCGCGCGTTCACGGTGCCGTAGGCGATGCGGCTGCAAAGCCGCTCGATATCGTAGATGGAATCGAGGCTTTTGACGAGCGCCGCGCGCTCCACATGCTTTTTAAAAAGCTCCTCCACCGCGTCGAGCCTTTGACCTATCTCATAGGCGGATTGCAGCGGCTGCTCCACCCACGCGCGAAGGAGCCTGCCGCCCATGGCGGTGCAGGTCTTATCGAGCAGGTTCAGTAGCGTTGCGCGCTTGCCCGCATCGGTGCGGATGGGCTGCGTAAGCTCAAGGTTTTTGCGCGTAGCGGCGTCGATGCTCATGTATTTGGCGCGCTCGAGAAGCGAAACCTTCTTGATGTGCGAGAGCGCGTTTTTCTGCGTTTCCTCTAAATAAGAAAGAAGCGCGCCGCCCGCGCAGAGCGCCTGAAGCTGCTCCTTCACGGCCGTTACGGTCTCCGCGCCAAAATGTGATGTAAGCCTTTCCTCCGCAACGTCGGGCCGGTAGGCATCGCTATTGTAGCACTCGGTATAGCTTGCGGACTGAATGCTTTTTATGAGGCGCTCCTGCAAAAAAAGCGCGTCGTTTGCGATGACCTCGGATGGCTGTATGCGCGCAAGCTCGCTTTGAAGCTCCTCCTCGAAGGTTGTGCCGCTTAACTCGAGCGCGTAAAACGCCCCGGTCGATACGTCGCAGTACGCAAGCCCCACCTCGGTGCCTTGAAAGAAGATGGACGCAATGTAGTTATTCTTGCGCTCGCTGAGCATGCTTTCCTCGATGACCGTGCCGGGGGTGATGATGCGGATGATATCGCGCTCCACAAGCCCCTTACTAAGCGCCGGGTCGGTTAGCTGCTCGCAGATGGCCACCTTATAGCCCTTTTCGATGAGGCGGTTGATGTAGGCATCGACAGAGTGATAAGGCACGCCGCACATAGGCGCGCGCTCCTCCATCCCGCAATCGCGCCCGGTCAAAACGATCTCAAGCTCCCGCGATGCGGTGACCGCATCCTCAAAAAAGAGTTCGTAAAAATCCCCCAAGCGGAAAAGCAGGAGGCATTCCGGATGCTTTTCCTTGAGGGTAAGATATTGCTGCATCATCGGCGTGAGCTTCGCCGAAAGCATTTTCTGCTCCATACCTTAGTGCTTGCAGCCGCCGCAGGTGGCGCAGCTCCCGCCGCAACCCTCGTTATCGCCGCCTTCCATGCCGATGCACGCGGCGATCTCGCTGTTTACGCGCGACATGAGGGATTGAAAATCGTTTTGCGCGTCGAGCATCTCCTTAAACAGGCTGTTTTCTAAAAGGATCGCCTGTAGGCGCTCCATCTCGCGCGAGGCCGCGCTTAAAAGCGCGCGGTCGGCATCCTCGTCGGAAAGCGCCTCTATGACCTCCTGCCGCTTGTTCGTGAACGAATCGATCATATCGGTGAGCGCGTTATCGGCGTCGATAGCCGTCCTTGCGTCGTTGAGCCTTTTGAACTCCACGGATTCGCTTAGGGCGAGCCCAAGTTCCCTTGCCTTTTCTATGACCATAGTAACCTCCGTTTTACCTCTATCCTTCAATCAATTCCCCAAGGAGGGAATTCGATTGCGTTTTTGTGATGCGCACGCGCTTGAGCTGCCCCTCTAGGGTTTCATCCCCCGGGAAGTACACCATTTTAAAGCTTGTGAGCTTTCCGTACGCCATAGGCGTTGTTCGGCGGTCGCAGCCCTCCACGAGCACCGTGCCCGATTTGCCCACGTACCTTTCGTTATTCTGTCGCAAAAGCTCGGCCTGTAGGCGGTTTAGCCGCTCGAGCCTGCCCTTTTTTACGGCCTTATCCACCTGCTCGTCCATGCGGGCCGCCGAGGTTCCGTTTCGCGGCGAATACATGAAGGTATAGGCTGCGGAAAAGCCCGCCTCGCGCACAAGCGAAAGCGTATCGAGAAAATCCTCCTCCGTTTCGCCGGGAAAACCCACGATGATATCGGTGGTGAGCTCCATCCCCTCCACGCTCTCGCGAAGCGCTTTTACTAAGCTTAGATATTTTTCGCGCGTATAGCCGCGGTTCATGCGCTTCAACACCCTGTCGCTGCCGGATTGCACGGGCAGATGGATGTGGTTGCACACCTTTTTGCAATCCGCCATCGTTTGAATAAGCTCCATGGACAAATCCTTAGGGTGCGAGGTCATAAAGCGCAGCCGCTCGATGCCTTCCACGGAATTCGCCATGCGCAAGAGCCTTGCGAAGCTCGTTTGTCCCCCGTCGCCCCGGTAGGAATTCACGTTTTGCCCGAGGAGCGTGATCTCCTTGAAGCCCGCTTCGGCTAAAGCCTTGATTTCGCCTAGGATATCCGCCGAGTCGCGGGAGCGCTCCCTTCCCCGCACATAGGGTACGATGCAGTATGAACAGAAGTTATCACACCCGTACATGATGGTGACGTTCGTTTGGAAGCGGCCGCTTCGCTCGACCGGAAGCCCTTCGGCGATCTCCCCATCGCTCTGCGTAACGCTTAAAGTGCGCTCGCCGTTGAGCGCTGATTCGAGAAGCGCGGGAAAGCGGTGCAGTTCGTGCGTGCCGAAAACGAGATCCACAAATGGAAAGCGCTTAAAGAGCTTTTCGGCTACGTCCTTTTGCTGCATCATGCAGCCGCATACGCCGACAATGAGCGAGGGGTTTTCCTCCTTGCGCTTTTTGAGCGCGCCGATGTTGCCGAATACCCTCAGCTCCGCGTGCTCGCGCACGCAGCAGGTATTGAAAAGAATGAGATCGGCCTTAAGCTTCTCCTCGGCCCTGCGGTAGCCGCACGCATGCAGCATACCCGCGAGCTTTTCGGCGTCGTGGTCGTTCATTTGACAGCCGTAGGATTCGATAAAATAGCTCAGGCCCCTAAATGAAATATCGTCATGCAGCCTTAACGCCGCCTGCCGGCCTTTTTCAAGTTCCTCGTCGGGAACCGCAGTTTTCCTCAACATCCGTCGTGCTCCATCTTATATAGCAAGCGTATATTCTAATTATATATGCTTCCCTTACCGCGCGCAAGACGAAGCGAATTTTGGAAGCACATGCGCAAAGACTAGTTGACAAAGAATTCTTGATGCGGTATATTATTAAGCGTCGCTTAAAGCGAACGCAAACGGGGTGTAGCGCAGTTCGGTAGCGCACGTGCTTTGGGAGCATGGGGCCGGGGGTTCAAATCCCTTCACCCCGACCAATAAAAGTCAAGGCCCCTTGGTCAAGCGGTTAAGACACCGCCCTTTCACGGCGGTAACAGGAGTTCGAGTCTCCTAGGGGTCACCACTTCCCCCCCCGTTGGGCGTTGGATTTCAGGGCCTTTAGCTCAGTTGGTCAGAGCGGTCGGCTCATAACCGATTGGTCCGGGGTTCGAGTCCCTGAAGGCCCACCAAAGCAAAACGCACCTTCACATAAGTATATGTGGCCCGGTAGTTCAGTTGGTTAGAATGCCAGCCTGTCACGCTGGAGGTCAGGGGTTCGAGCCCCCTCCGGGTCGCCATTATGCCTCGGTAGCTCAGTTGGTAGAGCAAGGGACTGAAAATCCCTGTGTCGGTGGTTCAAGT
>JAJFTZ010000052.1 GCA_021372675.1 Eubacteriales bacterium | reverse complement strand
TTCTTTCATTGTTTATATGCGGATTCTCCGTTACCCATACCCGCGGCTATTAAAGCTGCAGCGCGAGCATATCCTCCACGCGCTCCTGCATGTAGCGGTTCGCGTCCGCCACGCCCTCATTATAAAACGCCGGCCCAAGCTCCTTGCTGATAAAATCGAGCAGCAGATTTGCCGCGAGGTCGCCGAGCTCCTCCTCGCGCTCGCTTAAAAAATACCCCTTCAGCGCCGCCGCCATCTCCGCCTTTTTTTCCCTGGAGAGGCGTATCCGCTCCTTATCGCTGCGCGCCATATGTCTTCCCTCCGTTCTTTACAACAGTCTATCATACAAAAAGGCGAGAGAAAAGGCGCGGGAAAGCCCGCGCCAAGCGCTTTTCAGCGTCCTTTCGATCATTCCCCGCTCAGCTTTGCCCGCGCGGGGTTGTTTGCGAATTCCTGCGAGTTGAGGTAGTCCGAAACATCCTCGGGGTAGCCGGGTATCCTCCGCATCGTGCCCTCGATCACCTGCGAAAAGTTCTCCGAGTAAAGCTGGATGGTCACCTTGCGCGTGCCGTTTGCTTCCGCGCTGTCGGGCGCCACATGCACCACATAGTTGATATCGAACGCCTCGCCCGTGCCCTTTGCATCCTCATAATCCACGCGCTCGCCCTGTGCGCCCTGCGCGTGCGCCTCAAGGTATATGTTGCGCGCCACCGCTACGAAGCTGCCGCGCGACACGGGCGTGTCCTGCGTGAGCGGCAAGGCGTTGCCGTTCTCGTCGAGAATGGAGTAATCCGCCCACGCCTTATCTTCGCTGGTGTTGAGATAGATTCCAAAGTTGTCCGCCACCGCCTCTCCGCCAACGGCAAAAGTGATATCTACGGGTACGCCCTGCAGCATGCTGCCGATGTAACCCTCCGCATCCACGGCCGAGTCGACGTAGAACACGCCGTCGTAGCTGCCCTCCGTGCGGCGGTTGTCGTTCGCGTCAATCTTATGGAGGTACAAATCCACATGGTAGTTGACAAAATACCCCGCGGCGATCTCCTGCTTCCAATCGCCCGACGCCTCGATGATGAAGATGCTCGGGTCGTAAATGTTCTTTTTTTGCGCCTCCGTCGCCTGCGGCGTCGGCGCGGCGGAATCCGCGGGCTTATCGCCCGGAACGCCGCCCGGACCCGCGTCCGGCGTGGGGGAGGGCGGCGCCGCCGCGCTCCCCCCGCCGCCCCCCGCACAGGCGGACACCGCGAGCAATATCACAAGCAGCACGAGCACGGCAAAAAAGGTTCTCTTCATTCCGTTCACATTCCTTTTTATGATTGATGGCTTGAGTTTACCAGAAGAATCGCCGCCTGCCTATCACTCCCGGGGTGATTATCCTATGCGGATGGCAATGTTTTAGTTTTGGCAGCGGCCGCCGTGGCGCTGCGGTTTGAACCGGAGCCTGAGGTATAAAGACGTGGAAACTTTTCTCCTATGCGGATGGCAATGTTTTAGTTTTGGCAGCGGCCGCCGTGGCGCTGCGGTTTGAACCGGAGCTTGGGTAAAACAAAGCGGGATGGAGCCCATCCCGCTTTGTAACAGCCTAATATAATCGAAGCCGCCCCTACATGGAAACCGTTTTTTGCAGCTCCTCCTGCTCGAGCTCGCGGTAGGCCACCTTGCCCACGAGCGTCTTGGGTAAGATTTGGCGGAATTCGATATCGTACGGCATGGCGTACCGCGCGATGTGCTTGGTGCAGTATTCGTAGATTTCGTTTCTCACCTTGTCCGAAGGGATAACGCCGGGCTTGAGCATCACGAACGCTTTCACCTTTTGCACCTTCAGCGGGTCGGGTACGCCGATCACGCAGCTCATATGCACGTACTCGTTCGCGTCGAGGATGTTTTCCACCTGCGACGGGTACACGTTGTAGCCGCTCGTCACGATCATGCGCTTGATGCGCTGGCGGAAGTAAAGGAAGCCGTCCTCATCCATAAAGCCTAAGTCGCCCGTGTGCACCCATGTCATGCCGTCCGCATGGCGCTTTAGGGTATCGGCCGTTTCCTTGGGCTGGTTCACGTATTCCACCATCACCGTGGGGCCGGCAAGGCATATCTCGCCCTCCTCGCCGTAGGGGAGCTCGTCCTCCGTGCCGACGCGGACGACCTTATAGTACATATCGGGCAGCGGTATGCCGATGCTGCCCTCGCGGCTCGAAAACTCCGGCGTGACGCAGCTTGCCGTAACGCACTCGGTGGTGCCGTAGCCCTCGCGTATTTCGATGGTGCCGTTGTGCTCGCGCAGGAATTTATCGAAGCGCTTTTTAAGCTCCACGGAGAGCGAGTCGCCGCCCGAGAAGATGCCCTTGAAGCACGACATATCGAGGTCGCGCGAGGCGGGGGAGCGAAGGATCGCCTCGTAGAGCGTGGGCACGCCCGCCATGAAGTTAGGGCGGTACTTTTTGATGAGCCCGGCGATGGAATCCGGCGTGAAGCGCGGCACCAAAATGCACTGCGCGCCGTTGATGAGCATGGTATGTACGCCCACGCCAAGCCCGAAACCGTGGAACATGGGCATGATGGAAAGCATAATAACGCCGCTCGTGAAGCATTTGTTGGACGATACGAGCTGCGCGCCGAGCGCGTTGAAGTTGAGGTTTGTTAGGAGTATGCCCTTGGTGGTGCCCGTGGTGCCTCCGCTGTACAATATGACCGCGGGGTCCTTCGCGGCGCGCCGCACCGTGGGGTCGCCCTTGAAGGCGTGCCCGCGCTTGAGGAAATCCTTCCACAAAAGCGCGTCGGCATCCTTGGGGACGGAGGGGATCTTACGGCCCTGCGTCACCGCGTACCCAAGCTTCATCACGGGCGAAAGCGCGTCCTTCACGCTCGCGATGATGAGGTGCTTGAGCTTTGTGCCCTTGCGCGCGCTTTGGAACTTATCGTGGAACTGATCGAGCGTGATCGCGGCCACGCTGCCCGAATCCTCCAGATAAAAGCGTATTTCACCCTCGCTCGAAAGCGGGTGCACCATGTTGGCCACGGCGCCCACCATGTTGACGGCGTAAAACATCGTGACCGCCTGCGGGCAGTTGGGAAGGCATATAGTGACGCGGTCGTTCTCGCGTATACCGATAGCCCTTAAAGCCCTCGCGCAAGCTCCGATCTCTTGCATGGCTTCCTCGTACGAGGTGCGCTTGCCCATGAATTCGTAAGCGGTATAATCAGGGTACTGCCAGGCGGCGCTTTCAAGCGCGTCCTTCATCGTGCCCTCGGGGTAATTAAGCGTAGCGGGCACGTCGCCGTAACTCTTGAGCCACGGTGCGCGTACGGTACTCATAACGCCACCTCCTCGTGCGCGGGGCGCTCCAAAAGCTCCGGGTTTTGCAGAAGATGCTTCACGAGCTTCACGGTTTTCGCGTAATAATAGCCGTCCGCGATACGCTCGTCGAGCGTGAGCCCAAGCTCGAGCACGGGGCGTATTTCAAAATTCCCCCCCGCGTCGTACACCGGACGCAGCATTTTTTCGCCGATCGTGACGAAGATCGAGTTCGTGCCCCAGTTGTTGAGGTGGTGGTAACCGGCCTTCAAGCCGATGGAACCGAGGTTGGACATAAACACGCTCGCGTAGTTGGGGTCGGTTTTGATGAGCGAGTAGGGCACCCTGCCGTAATAATCGAGGATGTTGAGGATGCCTACAAGGCATTTTAGGATGGGGCGCGGCAGCTTTGCGAGCACATCCATGATCGCGGTAGAATTATCGAGCTTGTCGCTGCGGCATTCGTAGATTTCATGCATGATCCTGTCGTGCACCACGTCCACCGTACAGTTTTCATCGAACGACAAAAAAGCGAGCGCCTCGTGCGCCTCGTCGGCAAACTGCTTTTTGACGACGAACGCAAAGGTGAGCTCGTTTCTTTCGTAGATGCGGTTGCCTTTGATGAAACGGTTCATCTTCGGGCGGAGCGTGAGCGCCTTCGCCAGCGCCGCCGTGATGACGTGAAACATGGTGTACTTGTACGCGGGCTGATCGGCGTTTTTCTTCTCGAGATACGCTAAAATGTTGGTAAGGTCGATCTGCTCTAAAATAAAGGCCTCGTTCTCGGTGCGGTAGGGCATCAGATACGGCGCGAACGCGTGCAGCGCGTCCAAGTCACGCAGCCAATACCCGTCTTTGCGGTCGCCAAAGCGCCGCTTGCGGGCGTTCGTCACGATGAGTCCTCCCCAAAAAATAAGATAAGATCGGATAATGAACACATTATACCCGAT
>JAJFTZ010000044.1 GCA_021372675.1 Eubacteriales bacterium | reverse complement strand
GCGCCCCATCCTGAAAAAGCGGTCCTCGAGCGCCTTAAGGCTTTCCGCGTCATAGCGAAGCTCCCTGTGGAAAAGCGCCGCAGCCGTTTCCTTGGTAAGATCGTCGCCGGTCGGCCCCAAGCCGCCCGTTACGATCACGATCTCCGCGCGCGTCAGCGCGAGGGCAAGCGTTTGCGTAAGGCGCGCGGGGTTATCCCCCACGACGGTCTGAAAGTAATGGTTCACGCCCGCGCCCGCGAGCCTTTGCGCGATAAAGTGCGCGTTGGTGTTGAGGATCTGCCCCATCAGGAGCTCGGTTCCCACCGCAACGATTTCTGCTGTCATTATGATGTGGAGCTTACTTGAAGCTCACGGCTCCTTTGTTTTTGATGATATAATCGACGCCCGACCAAACGGTAAAGAAAACGCTGACCCATACGGCGGCCGTGCCCAGGGGAAAACCAAAGATTGCGACGACCAGTTCGTCGAGAAGAAGGATGATGATGGCTGTGCATTGCGTAATGGTCTTGGTTTTTCCAAGCCAGCTCGCGGCGATCACCTTGCCGTTTCCGGCGGAAACGAGGCGGAAGCCGCTTATGATGAACTCGCGCGCGATGATGATGAACGCCGGGATGGGAGAAAGCAGCCCCACGTCCACGAGCATTACGAGCGCGCTCGACGTGAGGAGCTTATCGGCGATCGGGTCCATGAGCTTGCCGAAATCCGTCACGATCTTCTGCCTGCGCGCAATCTGCCCGTCGAGAATATCGGTCATGTAGGCGAGGAAAAAGACGCCGGCCGCAAGGTAAAGCTTCCACGTTACGTCGATGTAGAAGCACGCGATGAACACCGGAATAAGGCAAATGCGGAGCAAAGTCAGCTTGTTTGGCAGATTCATACCTGTTCTCCCTGTAAGTCGTAATGGGTTGCGCCCGTGATGCGCACGAGGGCAAACGCGCCCGCCGCGGGCTGCGCGCCCGATGCGGTAAAGGAAATGGAGCCGTCCACCTCCGGGGCTTCGGCATAGGAGCGTCCGTAGGCGGTATTTCCGTTTGCGCGCTCCGTCAAAACGCGATAGGCTTTTCCGACGCGCTTTTTGTTGCGGTCGAGGGAAATCGCCTGTTGCAGCTTCATGATGGCGTCGAGCCTTCGCTGCGCGGTCTCCTCGTCAACCTGCGCGGGGAAAGCTTCGGCGGGGGTGCCGTCCTCGGGCGAAAAGGCGAACGCGCCGAGCCTGTCGAATTGATGCTCGCCCAAGAAATCATAAAGCGCCTTAAAATCGTCTTCCGTTTCGCCGGGAAAGCCAACCATCACGGTGGTGCGCAAAATGAAATCCGGCGAGGCGCCGCGGATGTACTTAAGCATATGGAGGATATGCTCGCGGGTGCCGTGGCGGTTCATCGCCGTAAGCATACGCGGACTTATGTGCTGGATGGGGATATCGAGGTACGGTACGATCCTTTCATTTTGGAGCATAGCGTCCACGAGCGCCTCGTTTACCGTGTTGGGGTACGAATAGAGCACCCTGAGCCACAAAAGCCCGTCGATGCCCGAAAGCTCCGTTAAAAGCTCGGCGAGCATCGGCTTTCCGTAAAGGTCTATGCCGTAGGCGGAGGTATCCTGCGCAATGGCGGTCAGCTCCACGACCCCGCGGCGCACGAGCCCCCGCGCCTCGTTTATAAGCTCGTCCACTTGGACGCTTCGCTTTCCGCCGCGTATGAGCGGGATGGCGCAGTAGGCGCAGCGGTTGTCGCAGCCGTCCGCGATGCGAAGATAGGCGCTGTATTTTGGCGTGGTCAAAATGCGCTCGGGAAGATCGCGCGTGTTCATGGGTGCCTTCCCCGCCATGGCGGCGAGCTTTTGCGCAAGCGCGCGGTAATCCTTCACGCCCCAAAAAACATCCGCCTCGGGAAGCTCCGTTTTAAGCTCGTCCGGATAGCGCTGGCTCAAGCAGCCCGTCACTACGAGGAGGGAACAGCTCCCCTCTTTCTTGTAGCGCGCCATTTCGAGTATGGTGTTGATGGATTCCTGCTTGGCGGGCGCAATGAAGCCGCAGGTGTTTACGATAAGGATATCCGCCTCCCCGGCGTGAGGGACAATTTGAAAGCCCGCCTCAACGAGGTAGGCGAGCAGGTTTTCGGTATCAACGCGATTCTTGGAGCAGCCCAAGGAGACCACGCCTACGGTGTTCATCATTCGTCCTCCGAAAGCTCGCTGCCGAACATGCGCTCGTAGCCGAGCTGGTCGATCAGTATTTTGCGGGGCTTCGCGCCGTCAAAGCCGCTTACGATGCCCTTTTGCTCCATGATATCGATCAGGCGCGCGGCGCGCGCGTAGCCCACGCGAAGCCTGCGCTGGATCATGGAAATGGAAGCCTGCCCGCTGTCGAGCACGATCCTTACGGCTTCGGGCAAAAGCTCGTCCTCCTGCTTGCCGTTGCCCTGCGCGCCGGGCGCGAGCGCGCCGTCGATCTCCGAAAGCACGTCCGGCTCGAACTGCGGTTCGCTCTTTTGCTGGGAGAAAAAGCCCATCACGGCTTCCACCTCCTCGTCGGAGACGTAGGCGCCCTGCGCGCGCAAGGGCTTATTTGCGCCGCTTACGTGGAATAAAAGGTCGCCCTTGCCCAAAAGCTGCTCCGCTCCGTTTTCGTCGAGGATGATGCGCGACTCCAGCCCCGAGGATACCGTGAGCGCGATGCGCGATTGGATGTTGGACTTGATAAGCCCCGTGATAACGTCCGCACGGGGGCTCTGCGTTGCGATAATAAGGTGGATGCCCGACGCGCGGCCGAGCTGCGCGATGCGGCGGATGGAATCCTCCACCTCGCGGGAGGCGACCATCATAAGGTCGGCGAACTCATCCACAATGATGACGATCTTGGGGAGCCTGTCCTCCGGCAGCGCCTGCAAAGCGTTGTAGCGGGCAAGGTCGCGCGCGTTGAACTTGGCCATTTTTTTATAGCGCTGCTCCATTTCGGTAACGGCCCATTTGAGCGCGCTCACCGCCTTTTTCGGCTCGGTCACCACCGGCAGCAGCAGGTGCGGCATGGGCGAAAACACCTTCAGCTCCACCACCTTGGGATCCACGAGAATCATGCGCACGTCGGCGGGCGAGGATTTATAGATCATGCTCAGGATGATGTTGTTGATGCACACGCTCTTGCCGGAACCCGTAGTGCCCGCAATGAGAAGATGCGGCATTTTATCGAGATCGGCGCAGACGATCTTCCCCGCGATATCCTTGCCGAGCGCAAACGTGATGGGCGATTTCGAGCCTTGAAAATCCCTGGATTCGATAAGCTCCCTCAGCACGACGCTCGCCACGTCTTTGTTGGGGATCTCGATGCCGATGGCCGCCTTGCCGGGGATGGGCGCCTCGATGCGCACGCTCGGCGCGGCGAGTGCGAGCGCGATATCGTCTCCAAGCGTGGTGATGCGGTTAACGCGCACGCCCTGCGCGGGCTGCAGCTCGTAGCGCGTCACCACGGGGCCAACGCTTACGTTGATAATGCGGGCCTCGATGTTGAAGTTAGAGAGCGTTTCAAGCAAAAGCCTCCCCTTCTCCGCCGGGGATTCCGCCGTGCCCGTCGGCTGGGAGGGCTTTTTCAAAAGCGTGAACGGCGGGCGCTGGTATTCGATCACCGGCACGTCCGTATGCGGAGGGACGATCGGCTCCACGCTCTGCTGCGTGTTCTTGTGCTTCTTTTCGGGTATGACCGGTTCTGCCGGCAAGGGCGCATATTTCGATATCCTCGAAACGCGCTCCGACGGGGGCGGCGGTTCGGGGGGAATGTAATCGTCGTAAAGCGTGTCGTCCGTTTCGCCCTTGCCATGGAAGGCGAGCGAGCGTTCGGGCTTTCGGGCGGCATTTTGCTTTTTCTCGATGGTGCCCGACGCTGGGAGGAAATTCAGTTCTTCCTCGGCGTTTTTCACCTTGCGAGCGTCGGCCTGAAGGATCGCCTCCTGCCTGACCTCGCGCCTTCCCCGCCGCGCGCGCGGCTCGGGCTTATTGGCCGTATCCGAAAGGTCCTCCGTATAAAGCTCGCCGCCGCGCTCGAAAAGCTCCGTCACGTTTTCAACGCCGGCTTTGATGGACTGGCCGACCTTCTCCCCCGTACGCCTCAGGGAGATGCGCGTAAGAACGAGCACGCATATGAGCGCGCCCGCGATATAGAAGATATAGCTCCCTACCGTGCCGAGAAGATGCAGCGAGGGGTATGCCAGAAGCCCGCCGAAAAAGCCGCCGCCTGTGCGGCTTTCCTTACCGAGCGTATAGGCGTCCTTGATGAATTGGAGCAAGCTGACGTTTTCGATCGCAGTGCGCTTGAAAACGTGGAACAGCACCATGAGAAAGAGCACGCCGAGCATGGAGGTTAAGAGCGTGGAGACCTTCATGGCCCGCTTCGTGACGGCGATGATGAAAACGCCTAGCGCCACCGTAAGCACGGGCAGCGCGTAGCCTAAAAGCCCCGTGAGGCCGAACAAGAAGCCGCTGATAGCCGTGCCCACGATACCGACCGCGTCGGAATAGAGGCTTACGGCAAAAAACAGCCCGAAAGCGATGAAAAGCACGCCCCAGACCTCTCTTTTGGTCTGCGCGCGCCCCACCGTTGCCCTCGTTTTCTTTGCAGCCATACAAACACCTCGTTCGTTTGCGATCGATAACATTATAGCCTATTTATGAAACGGATAAAAGAACCAATTCCGCGCGGAAAAGCTCCGCTTACGCGGAGCTTCCGGCAAAAAGCTTAAAAAAGCAAAGCGCTTACGAGAGCAAGGGCGAGCTTAAGAGCAGTATCTTGGTTTTTTCAAGATGCGTGCGAAGCACCGCCGTAGCAAGCTCCATGTCTTTGCCGCGGCACGCGTCGATGAGCGCGCGGTGTTCGTCGATGGAGCGAAGCTCCGCGTCGTTCTGCTCGCTGTAAAAGGGGTGGATGTAGCGATCCACATTGGCGTGGAACTGGTCGATCAAGGAAAGCAATAACTGGTTGTCGGAGAGCTCGTAGAGCGAGAAATGCAAGCGGAGGTTGAGCTCGTCGAAGCGGTTGTAGTTTTTTTCGGTTGCGTATTCCTCGAGACAGATATAAGCCTTGTCGAGATCCGCCTGCCCGATATGGGGTAGCGCCGCGCGTATGGCGCCGATCTCCAGCATGATGCGCGTATCCATCACGTTTTCCATCTCGTGCTTGGAAAGCTTGGATACCACCACGCCGCGGTTGGGGTAGATGCGCACAAGCCCCTGCGCCTCAAGCTGACGAAACGCCTCGCGCACGGGGATGTGGCTCACGCTCAGCGCGGCGGATATCTCGTCCTGCCTCAAGGGCATGTCACCGGGCAAAACGCCGCGCACGATGGCGGTACGGATCACTTGAAACACCCAATCCCGCGCCGCCATGGATTTGGGCTGCATCTCCGACGCTATTTTTTTTAATTCCATTTGCTGCACTTCCTTAGAATCAATAAGATATGGATCGAACCATAAAAGACCGTTTAATTCGTGCCTATTATATATAATATTACTTATAATTCGCGTTTGCGTCAAGTGAAAACGGCGCGCAGATTACGCGCGCCGAAAAGAATTGTCAGTACTCGTCGGTTTTTACGGGGGCAGCGCGTCGATCGTTAGGCCCTGGTCGTCCCCATCCTCCGGCGAGGAGGTCGGCGCGCTTCGTTTCGGGATGATGACGCCGATCTTCGAGGAGGCCGGCCCCGTCACCTCCTGTGAATTGACCCTAAGCTCCGGGTGCACGGGTACCACGTAATACAGGCAACTCGTGCCCGCCGCTACGCCCCTGTCCACATAGCTCACGCTTCCCTTCCCCTTCCATTTGTTCACGAGCACGCTCGTACCGCCCTCCTCCCTGTAAAGGCGGTATTCCACAAAGGCTTGGCGGGGCGTGAAGCTGATGGACGGATAACCGTCGGCGTTGAGCGTCACGTTGAAGTTGGCGACCGGGTACGGCACCACCCAATAGTCGCTCTGCTTGGTGGGCTCCGTCCCCTCCACGAAGATTTCCGTAACGGTGCTCTTTTGTGGGGTGAGCGCGGTCGCAAGCAGCACCTCGTGCGCTTCGCCGAGCGCGTGCAGGTCGAGCTTGCATTCCACAATGCCCGGCGGCATCGTAAAATCGGGCGCGTCCGAGTTTTCGTACAGCTTGGAGAATAAACCCCGTAGGAGCAGCGCTGGGTACGTGCCGCCCGTCGCGGCCGAGGGCAGCGCCTTGCCGTCCTCGGAGCTGTCATAGCCCATCCACACCGCGGCGGCATATTCCGGGTTATAGGCGGCCATCCACGCGTCGCGGTTGCCACCCCCCTCCCCCACTGTGCCCGTCTTTCCCGCGAGGGGTATGTTGAGCTCGCCGAGCCTTCGCCCCGTCCCTTCGCTGATGGCGCTTTGGAGCATGCTTGTGAGGATAAAGTTATTCTGCTCGCTGAGGATGCGTTTTTGCTCGGGGCGATATTCGTAAAGCACCTTGCCCTTCGCGTCGGTGATTTTTGTGACGAGCGTGGGCGAGTTGAACACCCCGCCCGAGGCGAAGCAAGCGTACGCGCCCGCGATCTGCCACGGGGAAACGCCGTAGGTGAACCCGCCGAGTGCGAGCGTGAGGCTCGTGTCCTCCTCCACAAAGCGTATGCCGCACGCTTCCGCGACGCGCTTGCCGCTTTGCACGCCGATCTCATAGAGCACCTTTACCGCGGGCACGTTGAGCGAGCGCTTCACCGCCTCGCGCAGCGTCACCCAGCCGTAGTATTTATCGCCGAAATTGCTCGGCGTGTAGCCGTTGAAATCCGTGGGCTCGTCGAGCAGCATGCTCGCCGCCGTGAAGCCGTGCTCCTCGAGCGCCGGCGCGTACACGATGACGGGCTTAATGACCGAGCCCGGTTGCCTGCGGATGGACACGGCGCGGTTGAAGGCCATGGACGCGCCGCTTTCCCGCCCGCCCACGAGCGCGATCACGCGGCCCGTGTTGGCCTGCTGCACCACGAGCGCGCCTTCGCAATCCGCCGTGGGGAACATGGCGTCGTCCGTGAACATGGCCTCGCAATAGCTTTGAAGCTCCGGGTCCAGCGCCGTATAGACGCGGTAGCCGCCCGTAAGAAGCATGTCGAAATCCACGTTCAGAAGCTTTGCGGCGTCCGAAAGCGCCTGATCCACGTAATAGCCGCGCTTGGCAGTATCACCGACCGAGCGGACGATTACGGCCTTTTCCGCCTGCGCGCTTACGCGCTCCTCTTCCGAAAGATATCCCTGCTCATACATGAGCCCTAAAACATGGTTGCGGCGCTCCACGGACGCATCGTAGTTCAAATGCGGCGCGTAACGCGCCGTGGATTTGAGCACGCCCGCGAGCATGGCGCCCTCGGCGGTCGAAAGCTCGCTCGCGTGCACGCCGAAATAGCCGAGCGAGGCAGCCTCGATGCCGTAATACCCGCCGCCGAAGTAGATGTAGTTGAGATACATCTCCATGATTTGATCCTTGGTATAGCTTTGCTCCATCTGGTAGGCTAAAACGGCTTCCTCAAGCTTTCGGGAAATGGTTTTTTCAGAGGTGAGATGGCTTAGCTTGATGAGCTGCTGGCTTATGGTAGACGCGCCCTGCACGAAGCTGCCCGCCTTGATATCCTGCCATGCCGCGCCGAAGATGCGTATGATATCCACGCCGAAGTGCTCGTAAAATCTCATGTCCTCCGCGCTCACGAACGCCTTCACGACGATGTCGGGCACGTCGCCGAGCGGCACCCACACGCGATCCTCAAGGCCGTGCAGGCGTGTGTACTCGTTTCCCTGCGCATCGTATACGACGAGCGTTTGATCCACGTCGAGTATTTTTTTCGCGTCGAACTTATCCCACGCGTCGAGGTCTAAAAGCGTGACGGCAAAAAACAGCACGAACGCCGCGGCGGCAAGAAAAAACGCGAGGAACAGCCCCTTGAATAACCTGCCTATCCCGCTCCGCTTCTTTTGCCGCTTCATAAAAACACGCCTCCCCGAAACCTCTTCAATACGCTGTTATCATTGCCGTTTTGGAGGGCGGTTAGTATGAAAGCCGATAAAAAAACGGAACGCGGTGCGTTTCGCGGGCACCTTCCTTCCTGTTACTTTTTGGAAAGCAGGCTGTTGCGGATGTGGGTTTCATAAAACTGCTGGCAAAATAAGTAAAGCAGCGCGTAAACTGCAAACGCCGCCTCTAGAATAAGGATCGCCGCGTAGACCGGCAGATCGAACGGTATGCTTTCAAATATGTCGAAGCCGAGCAGATAAAATGCCGCCAGCGCGGCGATTGCCGTAAAAACGGAGCAGTAGATGAGATACGCGACGGCGCGGATGAAGCGGTCGCGTATATGCGATCGCGCGAACGCTTTGAAGATGCCGAAATGCCCGAGCAACGCGAAAAACGGGAGCAAAGAGAGCTTATCGGGGATCAGCAAAAACGCGAGCAGCGACGAGGCGATATACGATAAAACAGCCGCGAGATATGCGCCCTCGAAGGAAAGCACGTATACGAAAAGCGACGCGATGAAATAGCACGCGAGCTTGCCCGCGGGCAGCACCGCTCCGGCGTAAAGCATGAGTACCGTAAGCGATACGACCATCGCGCCGAGCGTTATTTGTTTGGAACTGCCGAGCTTACGCATGGCCTAGCAACAGGGGATAAGGTCGCCGCCGCAGCTTTCGCAGCAGCAGTCCGCGCACAAAAGCCCCCCGCACACGTCGCAGCCGGAGACGCCGCGCGAATAGCCGCCGCCGTAGTTCCCCCGCGAATAAGAGCTGCCGGAGCTTCGCACCGATTGGTAAGCGGCGTTGTATTCGGAATTGGCCGGTTCCTGCTGCACCGCCCTGCCAAAGTAATCGTAGGCCTTGTCGTACCAGCCCTGCCGCAGGTAAACGACGCCGTAGAGATAGTACCACTCCGCGTTTCGCACGGGGATGGCGTCGAGCACGGCACGGGCGGATTGCAGGTTGTTTTGGTTGATGTAGAGGCGCGCGCGCGCAAATTCCGCCGCGTTGGGGCCGGAATAGGAGCCGCCGCTGCCGCTGTAGCTCCGGTCGCCGGGCCGCGCGTCGCTGTAGGAGGCCGAACTTGAGCGCTGCGAGCCTTTTTTGGTGAGGAACTCGTAAGCGGCGTTGATCTCGACCAGCTTTTCGTTGGCGAGCTCCTTCAGGTCGCTGTCGCTATACTTATCCGGATGGTACTTTTTCACAAGGCTCAGATACGCGGCGCGTATTTCCTCCTGCGTGGCGTCCTCGCGGACGCCGAGCACCTTATAGGGATTGTTCATGGTTTCCTCCAATGCAGGCAAGGCTAGTTGCCGTTCGCAAGCAAACGCTCCGTTTTTTCCGGGCAGCCCACATACATAATATTGTCAAGAACGCCGCGGTTAGACTTAAGGTCGATCAGCTCGTAGGCGTTGACGGCTTCGTTCAGGCTGTAACGCAGGTTAAAAGAGGCGCGCTCCCTGTCCGCGTTCGCGGCGAGGAAGGGGTTATAGGCGCCGCTTTTTTTATCCTTCTCCCTGTCGTCCCACGCGTCGGCGAGATAGACCCACTTACCGATGTTGTAGGCGAGGCTTTTCATGGCCCGCCTATCGGGATCCTTGAGGTTAGGCGCGAGGGAGACCGCTTCGCGGAGCATCGAGGCGAAGGCGTCGGCTGGAGCGTCCGGCTCGGCGCAGCGCTCGGCTTCAAGCGCACGAAGCCTATGAATACCATCCTCCACGACCGCCGCGAGCGCTGCGTTTCGCCGCTTTGCCCGCTTAAACGCCGGGTAAAGCGCCGCGCTTCCCGCCGCTCCGAGGAGGCGTTTTTCGTCGTCCCAATCGTCGCGCAGTTTGTAATACGAAAGCAGCACCTCATAATCGGCCGCGAAGCCGAGCGTTTCGGTATATTTCGCGATCGGTCGCTTGCGCAAAAAGAGCTTATAAGCGCAATGTCCCTCGTAAAAAGGCTCCGCCTCCCCTTCAGCGGCTCCCGAAAGGAGCATCGCCAAAAACGCGCAGTCGTAATTAAGGGTGAGCCTCGCCGATTCCCCGTAGTTTTTCTTGACCGCCCTGCAAAGGCCGCAGTAATAGGCGCGATAAGCTTTAAGCTCGCGTACCTTGAGCTCGTCCTGATTTGGGGCGATATAACCGAACATGGAGCTACCGTTCTCTTTTTTTGTTATTGTATCATTTTTTTAGTATAGTACAATTCATTTTTGTCATACCTCTGTCAAAAATGCAAAGATTCGGAATATGCCCGCATTTTTTCAGCAATGCACATATATTTTTGAAATAGGCTTTAAAAAGCCGAAAGCTTCTGATAAAATAGCATTGGTCGCGCATACGCGTGACAAAACATAACTTAGGAGGGAATTCCATGAAGAAGCTAGCCGCAATGTTGCTGGCGCTCGTATTCGTGCTGGGTGCAGCCGCCGCTTGCGCCCCCGCGGAAACCTATGAGATCGCGCTTGTTACCGATGTGGGCAACATCGACGACAAGTCGTTCAACCAGGGCGCGTGGGAAGGTGTCAAAGCCTATGCCGAAGCCAACGGAAAGACCTACAACTACTATCGTCCTTCGGAGGACAGCGACGAAGCCCGCGTTGAAACCATCAAGGGCGCTATCGAAAAGGGCGCTAAAGTGGTCGTCTGCCCCGGCTTTATGTTTGCCGGCGCAATTACCACCGTTCAGGATCAGTATCCCGATGTGATGTTCCTCGCGCTGGACGTCAGCACGGGCGACATGACGCCCGCCGCCAACACCAACCTCGTTACCTATCAGGAGGAGCAGGCCGGTTACTTTGCCGGTTACGCCGCCGTGAAGGATGGCTACAGGAAGCTCGGCTTCTTGGGCGGCATGGCCGTTCCGGCCGTGGTTCGCTACGGCTACGGCTTCGTGCAGGGCGCCAATGACGCCGCCAAGGAACTGGGCGTTGTCGGCGACGTGCAGATCAAGTACTGGTACTGCGGTTCCTTCGGCCCCGGGGATGACATCAAAACCAAGATGAGCGGCTGGTACACCGAGGGCACCGAAGTCGTGTTCGCTTGCGGCGGCGGTATCTACCTCTCCGCGATCGGCGCGGCGCAGGAAGCCAACGGCAAGGTCATCGGCGTGGACGGCGACCAATCCGGCGAGTCCGACCTGATCATCACCTCCGCCATGAAGGCGCTCTCTCCCTCCGTGCAGCTTTCTCTGGGCGCTCTTTACGGCAACAACCTAAAGTGGCCCGCCGACTTTGCCGGTAAGCAGATCGTATACGGCGCTTCCAACGACTGCGTAGGCCTGCCCACCGCCGAAGGTTCCTGGCGTCTCAACACCTACACCGTCGCCGAGTATGAGGCTCTCTACGCTCAGGTGAAGTCCGGCGCGATCACCGTTTCCAACGCCATCGACGTGGAACCCACCGTGGAGATCGCCGTGGATTACCAGGGCTAATTTAAACAAGCGCAATATAACGCATGAAATGGGGCTGGGCCTTGGCCCGGCCCCATTACGTATCAAAAGAGCAGTTTTCGCAATCATTTCGATTTATACTTTGCCGGGCGTTCACCCGGCTTCCTGAGGGGATCAAGCATGAGCGAATATGTTATCGAGATGTTAAACATCAGCAAGGAGTTCCCCGGCATCAAGGCAAACGACAACATCACCCTACAGCTCAAGCAGGGCGAGGTTCACGCGCTTTTAGGGGAGAACGGCGCAGGGAAAAGCACCTTGATGAGCGTGCTTTTCGGCCTGTACCTGCCCGAAGCGGGCGTCATCAAGAAAAACGGCGAGGTCGTGCAGATCAAAAATCCCAACGACGCCAACGCTCTCCACATCGGCATGGTGCACCAGCATTTCAAGCTTGTCGAGGTGTTTTCGGTGCTCGATAACATCATATTGGGCGTGGAGCCGAACAAGCTCGGCTTTTTGCAAAAAAAGGAGGCGCGCGACAAGGTACTCGCGCTTTCCGAGCGTTACAGCCTCAAGGTAGATCCCGACGCGCTCATCGAGAACATCTCCGTAGGCATGCAGCAAAGGGTTGAAATCCTTAAAATGCTCTATCGTGACAACGAAATTCTCATCTTCGACGAGCCGACCGCTGTCCTCACGCCGCAGGAGATCGACGAACTGATGGCGATCATGCGCGCTTTCACCAAGGAAGGAAAATCCATCCTTTTCATCACGCATAAGCTCAACGAGATCATGGCCGTAGCGGATCGCTGCACGGTTTTGCGCAAGGGCAAATGCGTGGGTACGGTGGAGATCGCGAACACCAGCAAGGAGGAGCTTTCCCGCATGATGGTGGGCCGAAACGTGAGCTTTGAGGTGGAAAAGGCCGCGATCGAGCCCGGCGAAACGGTGCTCGAGGTGAAAAACCTCACTGTGCCCAGCAAGCTTCATAAAAACAACGCCGTAAAAAATGTTTCGCTTAACGTTCGCCGCAGCGAGATCGTATGCCTCGCGGGCATCGAGGGCAACGGCCAGAGCGAGTTCGTGGCCGCGCTCACGGGCCTCGAAAGGATGAGCGCGGGCAGCGTGACGCTTTGCGGTAAGGACATCACCTCGGCCCCCATTCGGGAGCGCAGCAAGCTCGGTATGAGCCACATCCCGGAGGACAGACACAAATACGGACTCGTGCTCGATTATTCTCTGGAGGAAAACCTCGTGCTCCAGCGTTATTGGCAGCCGCGTTTCCAGCATAATGGCTTTATCAAAAAGGACGAGGTGCGCAGCTACGCCGAGCACCTCATCGATCAATACGATATCCGCTCCGGCCAAGGCGCCGCGACAACGGCGCGCAGCATGTCGGGCGGCAACCAGCAAAAGGCTATCGTCGCCAGGGAAATCGATAAGGAGCCGGAGCTTCTCGTATCCGTGCAGCCTACCCGCGGCCTCGACGTGGGCGCGATCGAATACATCCACAAGCAGCTTGTGTCCGAACGCGACTCGGGCAAGGCCGTGCTTTTGGTTTCACTGGAGCTCGACGAGGTGATGAACGTGAGCGACCGTATCCTTGTCATGTACGAGGGTGAGATCGTCGGCGAGTTCGACCCGAAGAAGACAACCGTGGAGGAGCTCGGCCTTTACATGGCCGGCGCGAAACGGCAGATCAAGGAGGATATCGCATGAAACGAAAGCTTGAGCGCCTGCTCCACAGCAAGGGTTTCACAAGCTGTATGGCTTCCGTAGCTTCCGTCCTTGTGGGCTTGTTCGTAGGCCTTATCCTTCTGTACGCTTTCAACGCGCCGCACGCCATAAACGGCTTCGGGAAGATACTCACCGCAGGCCTCGGCTCGCTCGATAAGCTCGCGAAGGTGCTCTACCAGAGCGCGCCGCTCATCCTCACGGGCCTCTCCGTGGGCTTCGCGTTCAAAACGGGCCTGTTCAATATCGGCGCTACCGGCCAATACACGATCGGCAGCTTTTGCGCGCTGGTCGCGGTGATCCAGTTTAAACTCCCGTGGTATGTGGGGCTTCTGGTTGCCATGCTCGGCGGCGCCGTATGGGGTTCCATCCCCGGCATCTTCAAGGCGAAGTTCAACGTAAACGAGGTCATTACCTCCATTATGTTCAACTGGGTGGGCCTTTTTGTGGTGAACCTTTCCATCAACAACATGCCTATGATGCTGGCCGACTACTGGGGCTTTTCCAACAAGGACCGCACCGCCCCGCTGGCGACGGCAAACCCCGGTGGCATGATCCCCAAACTCGGCCTTGATACGCTAATGAACTCCAATTACATGAACATCGGCATATTCTTCGCCATCGTCTTCGCGATCGTGATATGGATCATCCTTTCGAAGACCACCTTCGGGTACGAGCTGAAGGCTTGCGGCTATAACCGCAACGCGAGCGTGTACGCTGGCATCAACGCCAAGCGCAACATCGTGCTTTCCATGGTGATCGCGGGCGCGCTTTCGGGCTTCGGCGGCGGCATTTATTACCTGAGCGGCACGGCGCAGTACACGCTTGTAAAATCGCTTCTGGCCATGGGCTTTAACGGCATACCTACGGCGCTGCTGGCCTCCTCGCACCCGCTTGGCACCATTTTCAGCGCCTTGTTCATCTCCTACATACAGGTGGGCGGCGACGCCATGCAGCCCGAATTCGTAAAGGAGATCATCGACATCATCATTTCGGCGATCATCTATCTGGCGGCCTTCGCGCTGCTGATGCGCAGCCTTATCGCAAGGCTCATCAGGCCGAAGGACGCTGCCGGCTTAAACGGCGGCACAGCGGAGACATCCACGAGGGAGGAGAAGCAAGTATGAGTGTTTTAGCCGATATTTTAAGCGCTACGATCGCATTTTCCGTTCCCCTGCTGCTTGTGGCGCTGGGCGGCATGTTTTCGGAGCGCAGCGGCGTTATCAACATCGCTCTCGAGGGCATCATGGTGGTGGGCGCGCTGTTCAGCTGCCTTTGCCTGCGTGTACTCGACGCGGCCGGATGGGGCGTAACGAACCCCTTGCTCGGCGTGTTCCTCGCCGCGTTGGTGGCGTCCTTCTCGGGCGCGGTCTTTTCTCTCCTATTGGCATTCGCCTCCATCAACCTCAAGGCGGATCAGACTATCGGCGGCACGGCGCTTAACATGCTGGCCCCGGCGCTTGCCATCACGGTATCCTGGGCCGTTCAGGGTCAGGGCCAAACCACCATTTTGATCCCGAGCTGGGTCAGGATCACGCAGGCGAACTTCGGCATCGCGGTACAGGATAATTTCTGGCAGAACTTTCTGTTCAAGAGCCTCTATCTCACCACGCCTATCGCCATTCTGCTCCTTATCGCGGCTATCATAGTGCTCTATAAGACCCAATTCGGCCTGCGTCTGAGGAGCTGCGGCGAGCACCCGCAAGCGGCCGACTCCGTGGGCATCAACGTATACAAAATGCGCTACGCCGGCGTGTTCATTTCGGGCATCCTCGGCGGTCTCGGCGGGTTTGCCTATACCATGGCAGCCGGCGCGGGTTTTCAGTCCACCGTGGCGGGCTACGGCTTTTTGGCCTTGGCCGTGATGATCTTCGGCAACTGGAAGCCGCTCAACATATTGGGCGCGTCGCTCTTTTTCGCCCTCTTCAAGATTATCGGCTCCTACAGCGCGAGCATCCCCTTCCTGCCGAACTTCTCCAACGTGAAATCCAGCGAATATATCTATTTGATGCTCCCCTACCTCGTAACGATGGTGGTGTTGGTGCTCACTTCCAAGAAATCCCGCGCGCCGAAGGCGGAGGGCATACCATACGATAAGGGGCAGCGCTGAGCGATGGCAAAGCTATACTACCGTTACGGGGCAATGAGCTCCAGCAAGACCGCAAACGCCATTATGGTGAAGTACAACTACGGCGAGCAGGGGCAAAAAGCGCTGCTCGTGAAACCGGCCATCGACACGCGCGACGGCGTGCACACCATGCGCTCACGAAGCGGGCTTGAGGACGAATGCGTGCTTTTCCACGAAATGGACATAGACGCCGTAAAGCGCGGCGCGTACGACTGCATCATCGTGGACGAGGCGCAGTTCCTTTCCAAGGCGGACGTCGAACTGATCGTGGAGATCGTGGACGACTATAACGTGCCCGTGATCTGCTACGGCCTGCGCGCGGATTTTCAGGGCAATTTCTTCCCGGGGAGCATGTGGCTCATGGCATGGGCCGATACCATCGAGGAGGTAAAAACCATCTGCTGGTGCGGCAAAAAGGCTACCTGCAACGCCCGGCTCGACGGCAAGGGCGGTATCACCAAGGTTGGCGAGCAGGTCGTTTTGGGCGCGGGCGATAAATACGTGGGGCTTTGCAGAAGGCATTGGCGTGAAGGCGATCCCGGCCCCAATTTCCGAGGAAAGATCATATGAGATTTTACGTTGCGAGCGGGCTTCCCAACAGGGAGCGCGCGAAATACCTGATAGAATACCTTACGAAGCTCGGCCACTCCGTTACCTACGACTGGACGCTGCACGGCGACGTGCGTGAAAGCGGCGAGGATGTGCTTGCGTCCGTTTCGCTCAACGAGGTGCGCGCCGTGTGCGACGCGGAACTCGTGGTGGTGCTTTTGCCCGGCGGCAAAGGTACCCATTCGGAGCTCGGCCTTGCCCTCGCTTCCCGCGCAAACAAGCGCATCATCGTTTGGTCGGAGACCGGCGAACAGTTTTTGTACGGCAAGGATACCTGCGTATTTTACCACCACCCGGTGCTCGAGCGCATCTCCTGCCCGTTTTCGCAGGTGGGCGCGCGTGTGGAGCAAATGCTCGGAAAATAAGAGGCGCTACGCAAAAGGGCTGCGGCTTATGCCGCAGTCCTTTTCTCAAGCATCGGATCGCAACGTCACGACGCATCCGCCGTGAAGCCGACCGGCGACAAATAAAAGTTTGAAATCAAGCCATCCTTTTCGTTTACGGTGATCTGTCCCTCTACGGTACCGCTTTGTTCGATGCCGTCGGGATCGATTAGGATCAGATGTGCGACAAAGCTGTAGGTGGTTTTGTCGGCGTCCTTAGCATATTCCTCAAACTCGAAGCCGTCGGTGCGGTAGCTGTACCCATTTTCGTACGCCAATGTTTCGTAGTTCCTGATCGCGCGGTTGGCGACCATAGTCTGATAGTAATCGTCGCTTACATAATCGCGTATGCAGGCATAGTATTCCTGCTGGTCGCTTCGCAGTTTTTCATCGGATTTATTCGCGGCCGCCTCTTCAATGCCTTTCAGCCATGCCGTATAGCGGCCTTCGTAATCGTAAGTGCCATAGACCGTCAAAAAGTTTTCCTTAACATCGCCGGCCAGCTCTATACTTTTGGCTTTACAGCCGCCAAGGAGCAGCGGCGCCAGGAGCAAAGCCATGGCCGCGTACAGGAAACGGCGTGTGCTTCGCTCGTTAGGACAGATCATGTTCAACCCTCCCTTTCCGTTACAATCTCCTTGCAGCCGTTCCACGCCGCGAACCGTTCGAGGTACGCGCGGAAGGCGTGCTTAGGCAGTTTTTTACCTGTCTCGAGCCATACGTTTTTCACGAGCAGGCGCTTTCCCTTACGGTCGTTGACCACCGTCTCCACCCTGCCGATAAAGTCCTCGCCATGGAGGAGCGGCAGCACGTAATAGTCGTATTTGCGCTTCGCCTCGGGCGTGTAGATTTCCCAGCGGTAATCGAAGTCCAAGACGGCCTCGATGAGCCGCCTGTCCCAAAGCAGGCTGTCGAGCGGGGCGATAAATTCTATGCGCAAAAGGTATTCCGTATCGCTTAACGCGGCTCTCAACGCGAAACGTTCCTCCTGCCGCGCGTATAAAAGGGAGGAAATTCCCTCTACCTCTACGGGACATATCTCCCCCGCCGCCTCGAGCGCGCGGAATGCCTCGCCGCGGCACGCCGCGTCGAGCTCACGAATGCCAAAAAACGCATCGGACGGCCGATTCCATAGTAAACCCATCGCGCCGATCCTGCGCTTAATATGCCATGCGTGGTAATCCGGAAGCGTTTGGTTCGGGTCGGTGGCCGACAAAAGAAGCGGGTCGAGATTATTATAGCATTCGCGGTGGGAAATACAACCGTTTGCTCGATTATCAAACGCATGACCTTTTCCACGCTGATATCGCTAAGGGTTCTCGCGTTGAGCTCCAGAGAAGACCGGCGAAGGAGCGCGTTGAGACGGCGAAGCTGGTCGCCATCGTAATAAACATAACACCTTCCGTTACAGTAACGGTATTTTTCTGCAAAAAAAGCAGGATGCGGTTATGCCGCATCCTGATCGTTACCGATAGCTTTCGTTATTTTTTTCCGCCGAACAGGTTGGAGAAGAAATTGCCGATGGAAGTGAAGAAGCTTTTGACCCCCGTCGCGAAATTCTGCAGGCCCTGCTGTACCTGCGAGGCCTTCTTCACGGTCTCGGTCAGGGAGAGAAGCTTTTCCTTGAGCTCGTTCACATCGAGCTTTTCGAGCGAGCGGCAAAGCTTCAAAAGCTGATCTACCTGCGCGTCGGTGATGACGACGTTATACTCCTTCGCGATGCGGCTTATCTCGGAGCGCACCTGATCGTCGGTCATATTTTGGGTCTGGTCGAGGATGCCCTTGAGCTGGTTGATCATTTCGGTGGCATCCGCGCTGCCGATGTATTCGGCGAGCTCGCCCGTGACGATCAGCTCCTCGGCGCCTACGGATTTCGCGAGGTCGCTGAGCGCTTCGCCCGTGATATCCTCATAGGCCTTGTAAATACCCGTCAGGGCCGCCGTGCCGGATACGGGAAACGGGGCGCTTATCATGACCTTCGCATCGGAAATGCCTGCGGTCGTGAGGGCGTTTTTATACATGTCGGACGTGCACCAGTTGATGTTATTGGTGGAAATATCGAGGCCGGAGCCGGCTTCGAGCGTGGTGATAAACACGCAGGAAAGCGCGACATGGCCGATCTTCTCCTCGGGCACGAGGCCCTCAAGATATGCCCGCTCATTTTCGTTGGTCACGGTGATCTCCGTAACCTGCCCCATTTCAATGCCGAAATCCTTATAGATCTGCGCACGCTGCGCTTCGTCGAGGTTGGCGCCTATGCTCACGCGCTGCTGCCCTGCCTCAAGTGCGGATGCAACGGGCGCGAACATGCCGACGCAGGCGATGATCGCCAAAACCGCTGCCAACACTTTTCTGCGTTTCATTCTTTTTTAAACCTCCGGAATCTTCGTTTTCTATGGCTATTATATCACTTGCCGGCAGGAACTATTTTTAATTAACTGTTAATAATGCCTTGTCCATCCAGCCGAGTACACCGTTGCGCTTGACAAGCACGCGCTCGCCGTGTGTTTCCACGATGGAAACGGCGTCGCCCTCCCTAAGCGGCATCACATAATTCGTATAATCGTGGCAGAACAATACCCCGTCTTTTTCGAAAAGGAATTCGTTCGGAATACTCAGCCTTTGCCCTGTGTGCTTCAAAACGCAGGCGCTTTCAAGCTCCCCGCGCTGCAGTAGCTCCAGCTCGTTGTGCATCCATGTAACGGATACCGGTCCTTCCCCGCCCTCCTGCGGCCCGGTCGCCGTACGGCAGGGCAGATCGTCCATACACGCAAACGAAAGCGCTTTGTCGGCGTAGATGAGGCAGTTGAGCTGCCCGGAGCGCTTCACCACGTTTCCGCCGTCGATGGATACGATACGCTTTTCCTTATCTATGATCGGCATATGGGAAAGAAGCCCGTTTGCGTAGGAGGTATAGTTGACCGTAGGCCAGTGCCCCGCCACCACATAGCGCGAAAAGGCGGGTGCATTCTCTAAAAAAGCCTTAAACATCATGCACTCGTTCGCGTCCTGCGCGTTTAAGTCCTCATCGGCGATGCCCGCGTGCACGAAGATGAGCTCCGGCGTATCCACGATATGAGGAAGATTCTCGAGCCACTCAAACTCCACAGCGTAGGCCGTCAGGAGCGCGCGCTGCATTTGCGCCTTATCCATGTCCCCGCGCACTTCAATGCCGAGCCCGGCGCACATTTCGTTGAGCACGCTCTCCTTTCGCCAAAGCATATAGCGGAGAAGGTTCTCGTGGTACTTTTCGTAGCGAACGTCCTCCCATATGGTATCGCAGTTGCCGGAGAGGGCGCATACGTTTTGCCTTTTGCTTAACTCCATTACATAGCGGAGCGTCGCCAAGTTTTCGGGCCCTTTTTCGATGTAGTCGCCTAAAAGCACGAGAAAATCGCTCTCACTAAAGCCCACCTTTTTGAGGAGGCCCTTCATAAGCTCCAGATTCCCGTGTATGTCGCTTATCGCGAGTATCCTTTTTGCTTTGGCCAAATCGGGCGCCGCGACTTTTGCATTCATATTTCACCTATCTCATACGTGCTTGCGGCGCATGAAAAGCTTGGCGATCTCCATCACCGGCACGGGCACGAATGCGAGGCCCGCCGCGATGAGGTACATATACCACGGCATCATCACGAGTTCGAAGAGCTTCGCGATGGGCTCGATGAATATGATCACCGCGATCATCAGTGTGGAGATAATGCCCGCCTGTACGAGCTTCCTGTTGGTAAAGGGCCCGATCGCGAACAGCGAGCGCGTGGAGCGCATGTTGAAGGAGTGTATCACCTGCGTGAAGGCGAGTATGATAAACGACATGGTGCGGCCCTCCTTGAGGCTACCGCCGAGCATCACCTGCCCTAGCCAGAAGCCTAAAAGCGTGAGTCCGCAGAACATAATGCCCTGTATCGCCACCTTCACGCCGAGACCGCCCGCGAAAATGCCCTCGTTTTTTGCCTTGGGCATGCGCTCCATGACATCCGATTCCACGGGCTCCATGCCGAGCGCGATCGCGGGAAGACTATCGGTCACAAGGTTGATCCAGAGGAGCTGCATGGAGAGAAGCGGCGACGTGCGCCATATGAGCATCGCGATGAACACCGTAAGAACCTCACCGATGTTGGTGCCCAAAAGATAGCCTACGGACTTTCGGATGTTGTCATAAATGCTCCGGCCCTCGCGCACCGCCTCTACGATGGTGGCAAAGTTATCGTCGGTAAGCGTCATATCCGCGGCGCCCTTTGCGACATCCGTGCCCGTGATGCCCATGGCGCAGCCGATATCGGCCGCCTTGAGCGCGGGCGCGTCGTTCACGCCGTCGCCCGTCATGGCGACGACCTGCCCTTCATTTTGCCACGCGCGCACGATGCGGATTTTATCGGAAGGAGAAACGCGCGCATATACGGAGATGTTTTTGACGCGGGCGGAAAGCTCCTCCTCCGGCATCACGGCGAGCTCGCTGCCGGTAACGGCCTCGTCGCCCTCCCTGAGTATGCCGAGCTCCTCCGCGATGGCGCACGCGGTCACCACATGGTCGCCTGTAATCATCACGGGACGTATCCCCGCGCGCTTGCAAATATCCACCGCCACCTTTACCTCTGGGCGCGGCGGGTCGATCATGCCCACCACCCCCATGAGGGTAAGCGAATGCTCGAGCTCCTCAGGCGTTGGCGCGGCGCTAAAACTATCCGTTTCGCGGTAGGCTACGGCCAGCACGCGGAGCGCCTGGCGGCTCATGCGCTCCACGGCTGCTTTCGCGGCGGCCAAATCGCCGCGCACGCACTTTTCAGCGAGTACGTCGAACGCGCCCTTTACGATCACCATGGTTTTACCGTCGATCCGGTTCACGGTCGTCATAAGCTTGCGGTCGGAGTCGAAGGGAATTTCGGCGAGGCGCGGATACCCTTCCTTGAGCGCGTGATGCGTCATGCCGTTTTTGTGCGCCGCAAACGCGAGAGAGGTTTCGGTCGGATCGCCGATGTGGCGAAGCTCGTCGCCCTCAAGCTCCACGTAGCCGTCGCTGCAAAGCGCGGCATATTTTAAAAGCTCGCGTACGGCGGGGGAGTTTTCCTCGCCGATCTCCTCGGTAAGGCCGCTTGAAGCGTCGAACGCCTGTACGAGCGTCATGCGGTTTTGAGTAAGCGTGCCGGTTTTATCGGAGCAGATCACGGAGGCGCTGCCGAGCGTTTCCACCGCGGGCAGCTTACGTATGATGGCATTTCGCTTTACCATGCGCTCCACGCCGATGGCGAGCACGATGGTGACGATGGCCGGAAGGCCCTCGGGGATGGCGGAAACGGCAAGCGAAACGGCGATCATAAAGATTTCCATCACATGCATGCCGTCGAGAAGACCCACTACGAAGATGACAACGCAGATCGCGAGCGCCGCGAAGCCCAAGTATTTGCCGAGCACGGCGAGCTTTTGCTGAAGCGGGGTCTGCCCCTCCTCCTCCGTGTCGAGCATGTGGGCGATCTTGCCCATTTCCGTGTTCATTCCCGTGGCGGTGACCACCGCGCCCGCCCGCCCATAGGATACGCTGCAGCCGGAATATACCATATTGCGGCGGTCGCCGAGCGGAGCGTTCTCCTCCACCGTGAGAGCGGCATCCTTTTCGGAAGGTACGGACTCGCCCGTCAGCGCGGATTCCTCGCAGCGAAGGCTCGCCGATTCAAACAGGCGGGCGTCGGCCGGGATGAAGTCGCCCGCTTCGATGTGGATGATATCGCCCGGTACGAGGTGTTTGGCGTCGATCACGGTTTCCTTGCCGCCGCGTATCACGCGCGCGTGCGGCGCCGAAAGTTTTTTGAGCGCGTCGAGCGCTTTTTCCGCTTTGCTCTCCTGCGAAACGCCGAGCGCCGCGTTCAATAAAACGATCAGCAAGATCAAAACAGGCTCGGCAAAGCCCTCCTCCCTGTTATAGATGGAAATAGCGAAGGAGACGGCGGCCGCGACGAGCAGTATGATGATCATCGCATCCTTGAACTGGTTCAAGAATTTTTGCAGGAGCGTTTCCTTTTTCTTTTCGGTCAGCTTGTTTTCGCCATGCTCCCCCAGGCGCCTTTGCGCCTCCTCCTCGCGCAGTCCCTCAGTCCGCTCAACGTTAAGATGCGTCAATACGCAATCGATCTCTTCATAGTACGGTAACACAGAAATCCTCCTATAAAAAACTTAAAGCCGGCAAACTGCGCGTTCAGTCTCGAAAGAGGAGCGCAAGCAGAGAGTAAAAGGCCGGAGAAGCCCATGGAAAAGCACGCCTTCTTCCCGCCGCTCAGGCGGCGGGTCGCATAGGCGTGGGCGATAAAAATAAGCGTATGTTTTGGTTTCTCGAAAATCCCGTTTGAAAAGCGGCATCCTCCCCCCACATTGCCTATCTATAACGATTTTAGCATCCAACCCCCGGGCCCGTCAACGCCGCGTCCCCTCATGCCCCGGCACGCCCTGCGCCGAGCTTAGCCGCCTTATGCGCCTTGATCTCCGCCAAGACCCAGATAAGTGCGGGGAAAATAATTTGGAACGGTATGGCGTAGAAACTGTATGGCTTAAGCCACGCGAACATTTCCATCAGGTTCGAGTACACGATCTCGCAAAGTGCCATCATCATGAGCGATATGGGAAGCACCAAACGCTTGTGGCTATTAAGGCCCGCAAGCTTTGCGGTACCCTCCGCCGCTGCGAACAGGCAGACGGATATTTTTATGATGCCGCTCAGGATGAAGTTAATGGAGATGGAGCCTTCGATACGCGCAAAAAAATCGCCGATGTTAATGATGCGCGCGGCTACGTAGGAGGGAAAATACGATGCAACCGTCATCGCGGGGCCTAAGATGAGGATGTTTCGTATGACGATAATGATCAATACGGCCGCGGAGAAGAGAAGGCTCCACATATAAATCCGATAGGGGCTGTCTTGCTTGCGTACGGCGGAGGCGGCGACGAGAAACAGCACCGTTTCCGCGAACGGAAAGGAAAAAATATTAAAACCATCCTCGAGCATAATGCTCCAATCGGTAGAAAGCACGGGCAATATATAGCGGAGGTCCATCTGGTTCACGGAGCCGACCACGGTGACCACCATCACAAAAAGAAAAACGCCCAAAGAAAGCACGGCCAGCTTCCCCATAGTCAGAAGCCCGCTTTTCACAAGGTATGATATTGCGGACATGAAAAGGATCATTACGGCGATGCGCGGCGTTTCCCGAAGTACGTTCATCTGTATGAACTCGATAAAATTCCTAAGGACAAGCGACCCCAGATGAAACGCGTACCAGGTGAAAAGCGCGATCAGGATCTTTCCCCCCACCTTGCCCGCAACCGATTCCATGATATCGTAAAACCCCATCTCGGGAAAAAGCTTCATGATGCGCGCATACATCAGCACGACGGGTATGGCATAGGCGGTTGCAACAAGGATCGACATCCATGCGTCCCGCCTTGCGGCGGTACTTACGCCCACCACGACGGTGCTCCCGATCACGAACATGATGATGATGCACTTGGCATACAGCGATTTAAGCTTATCCATAGACTACCCCTTTAGGACTGCGGGCCGAACACGGCCTCCACAAGCTTTTTGATAGGATCCGCAGGGCTTGGCACCTTCACACCGAGCGTATGCAGTATCAGAACGCACATCCCCACGGCTAAAAGCGCCAGAAAAAGCACCTTTTCCTTTGCGCTTTCCTTCTTTCGGTAAGGGAAAAAGTCGATAAGCATTGCAACCGCGACAAAAAACAGTATGAGGATCACTTCCAAGGACGGTCGCCCCCCCCTATGATTTTTCGTATTCCGTACTGATGACGGTGATATCGGGCTCAACGATGACCCTGGCATTTTGAAAGAGCGTGTCCCAATCGCCGCTGATCTTTTTCCACAGTCGGTTGTTCGTATCGAATATATGGTTGCCAAGCCCGAAAATGTCGGAGTCGTATTCCTGTTGCACCCGCTGCACCAGGGTTTCGAGGTCCGCCTTCAACTGCCCCGTAGCATAGCGCTCATACCGCTCTATCGTGGCCGCGTCGAGCATATTCTTATAGGTATCGGTTTGGGAGAGGCGGGCTTCCATCTTGATTTTGACCCTAAAAATTAACTGCCCGTCCTCGCCTTCTTCATAGGTAAGCCTCGTTTTGCTCTCGGAAATCAAAAGGGAAAAATGCTTTTTCTCCTCCGGGATATCGCAGATAAGGAGCCCTCCCTTAATATCGTTGAGCATAAAAAGCAGCATCCTCGATTCAAGGGGGCTTAGCGTGCCGAGCATAACCGTGTCCTTGAACACGGCGACGCCGTTACTCTCCGCGACCATGTCGCCGTCGTTGTACGCCTCGTGAAAGACCGGCAGCGCGAGGGAACGTCCTTCCGCCTTCAACAAATTATAGGCTTCGAAGGCTTCCACATGATAGGTGAGCGAGGCGGTTTGACTGTCTTCCGCTAAGATCTTATCAATCTCGTTGGCGACCACATTTTGATCGAGCCCCACGAGCTTCAACAAGTCGCCCGCAGGCTGCCCCACGCTTATAACGATGCTGGCGGTCTCGCGCATCTCGCTTTCGCGGAGCACCCAGTCGAGAAGCTCTTCGAGATCCCCGTCTATTGCGACCTCCTCGCTCAGGATGAGCACCGTGGAATGCCCGAAATACAGTTTGTATGTAACGCGCCGGTTGGCGTTTCGCACCGCCTCCGCGATGGTGCGCCCCGTGGATTCGACGATTTTCGCGCTAAGCCCTTCCTGCTTGATGTTCCCCTGTAGATTCATAATTTCATAGGTAACTATGAAATCGCCCGTTTCCGGGTTTTTATCCACAGCGATGCCCGACACGAAAATCAGCTTGTTGAGGCCGCGGTAATCCCAGCAGCCGCACATCGCGAGGCACAGCAAAAGCAGGAGCACGAGGCTGAGGGAGCGCTTGGGCAGGCGATGCCCAAGCCTTTGCACGCGTTTACGCATCGTTTGGCCCTCCATCCTTGACCCTCATGCGCGTGCTGTTTTTGGTGAGCACCCGCGGCCTCGTAAGCATATCCCACCACGGCGCCCGGAAAGCGCTGTCCTTTACGGCCTGATAGCGCAGATTCCCTATATTGCTTACCTGCGGCACGCCGAAGGACTTCAAATTCAAAATGTGTATCACGCTTACTAAAACGCCTATGAGAAGCCCTAAGAAGCCAAATAGAGAGGAAAGCGCCAAAATCGCCAGCCGCAGGTAGATGATGGGCGCGTTCATCTTCGGCACGAGCAGGTTCGTGATGCCCGTAAAGCCGACCACGATAATCATCGGCGACGACACGAGCTTGGCCTCCACGGCCGCCTGCCCTATGACGAGCGCACCCACGATGCTGAGCGCCTGACCGATACTCGAGGGCATACGCACGCCCGTTTCGCGCAGGATATCGAATACGACAAGCATCACGAGCGCCTCGAGCGCCGCAGGCAACGGCACGTTCATCCTCTCGGCCGCGATGTTGATCAAAAGTGCCTGTGGCAGCATCTCCCTATGGAACGCGACGACCGCGATGTAGAGCCCCGGGGTGATTACCGTGGCAAAAAAACCGATGATGCGAAGGAGCCTCGAGACCGACGTGTAGAAGAAGCTCAGATAATAATCCTCGCCGCTTTGGAAATTCTCGATAAACAAATACGGAAGGGTGATCACATTGCAGGTGCCGTCCACGAATAGGACGATGCGGCCCTCGAGTATCTTCCCTACGACCACGTCGGGCTTTTCCGTATAGCCCGTGGTGCGAAAGGGAGAATAGGGCGCGTCGCGGATGAGCTCCGAGATGTAGTTGCTGTCGAGGATCGCGTCGATATCAATTCTTTCAAGCCGCCGGTACAGCTCCTTTAGCACGTCCTTGTTTACGATCCCCTCCAGATAGCACACGCATACCCTCGTATTGCTCTGCTTGCCCATGGAGAGAAACTTCATTTTGAGCGCGGGCGTGCCAAGCTTTCGCCGCACGAGCGAAAGATTTTGCATGATGGATTCGTTAAAGCCCTCGCGTGGGCCGTTCAGCGTTTTTTCGCTGTCCGGCTCGTCGATAGCGCGCGTATGAAAGCCCTTCGTATTCAAGAGGAGCACATCCTTGCTCCCGTCGATCAAAAGTGCCGTATCTCCGTAGGTGATGGCATCGATAACATGTTTTAAGTCCCGTGTTTTTTTTCCCTCGCCGACATAGATCGTTTCCTTGAGAACCGTATCGGCAAGCTCTCCCCCACCGCCCGGCTCGATCCTCGCATCCACAAGCGGGCCTACCACGGTTTGGCTCAGCAGGAGCGAGTCCACCATGCCGTCGCAGTAGAGCAGGCAGAACCGCAGCTTTTTATCGTTCCTGTTTTCCAGCTCCCTGACGCGCAAAATATCCACATCCTTGAAAAGCTCCGTCAAAAACGCGAGATCCTCCCTGAGCTTGCCCGTGAAGACATGGTCTTCAGGCGCGCTGTTTACGTCGCGCGTCGCGTTTTTGATCCATTCGTCCCGTTTCTTTTTCCGATTGCCGAAGATATTAAAAAGCATGGCTGCCTCCGTCCCCAAATTTATCTTTATTGTTTTTCCGTTTTTGGGAAAATATGTGCCGAAGAAAATTGTGACTTCATCACGGTAGGAGTGCGAGGAATTTCCCTTACGGCTCGACCGCATGTTATAATAAAGCTAAGGCAAGGAGGTATCCCCATGCAGGAAAAAACCTACGGCGTTACGGGCATGACCTGCGCTTCATGCTCCGCGCATGTGCAAAAGGCCGTGCAGAAAATGGACGGCGTTATAGAAAGCGAGGTCAATCTCGCCACCGAAAAACTCGCCGTGCGCTTTGACGAAGAAAAAACGGGCTTTGCGGCCCTTCAAAAAACGGTGGAGGATGCCGGATACGGGCTCCATGAGCTTACGAAGGACGCAGGCGCGGAGCTCGCTATTACAGGCATGACGTGCGCGGCGTGCGCCGCTGCGATAGAGCGCGCCGTGAAGAAGCTCGACGGGGCGCAAGGCGTGAGCGTCAACCTCGCCACCAACCGTGCAAGCGTCGCCTACGACCCTGCGCGGCTCTCCCTTTCGGACATCAAAGAGGCGATTTCCGACGCGGGCTACGGCGCGGAGGAGCTTGTTGAGGAAATTCCCGACGCCGACGAGCAACGCCGCGAAAAGGAAATCAAAAACATGCGCCTGAGGCTCATTTTGGCCGCGGTGTTTGCCGTGCCGGAGCTCTATATCGCCATGTCGCACATGATCTCGTTCGTTTCGCTGCCTATGCCGGGCTTTATGAGCCCGCACAGCGCGCCGCTTGTGTTTGCGCTTGTGCAGCTTTTCCTAACGTTGCCCATTCTTTTTTCAGGCAGCCGCTTTTTCCGTGTCGGCATGAAGTCGCTCTTAAAGGGCGGGCCGAATATGGATACGCTTATCGCCATCGGCACGGGCAGCGCGTTCCTCTATAGCCTCTACGCGACCGTGCGCATAGGGCTTGGCGATCACAGCTTTGCGGGATCGCTTTACTTTGAATCCGCGGCCGTCGTCATCACGCTCGTGATGCTCGGCAAGTACCTCGAAGCCGTGAGCAAAGGCAGGACGTCCGATGCCATCAAAAAGCTGATGCGCTTGGCGCCCATGACCGCGCTCGTGATGCGCGGCGGCGTCGAGCACGAGATACCCGTGGCGGAGGTGATCGTAGGCGATATCGTCGTTGTGAAGCCCGGCGCCTCCTTCCCCGTAGACGGCGTGGTAAGTGAAGGCATTTCCTCGGTCGACGAATCCATGCTCACGGGCGAGAGCCTCCCCGTGGAAAAGCGCGCGGGAGACGCGGTCACGGGCGGCAGCATCAACGGCGAGGGCCTGCTCCGCTTTACGGTGACGCAGGTGGGCCGCGATACGGTGCTCGCCAAAATTATTAAGCTTGTGGAGGACGCCCAAAGCAAAAAGGCGCCTATCGCCAAGCTTGCGGACGTGGTTTCCGGCTATTTCGTGCCTGCCGTGATGGGCATCGCGCTCATCAGCGCCATCGCATGGGCGCTTGCGGGCAAGGATTTCGACTTCGTGCTGACGGCGTTCGTCTCGGTGCTCGTCATCGCCTGCCCGTGCGCACTCGGGCTCGCCACACCCACCGCCATCATGGTGGGCACGGGAAAGGGCGCGGAGCTCGGCGTGCTCATCAAGTCCGGCGAGGCGCTCGAAACGGCGCATCATATCAATACCGTGGTGCTCGATAAGACCGGCACCATCACCGAGGGCAAACCCCGCCTCGCGCAGATTCTGCCGCTTGGCGGTACGGGCGAAGCGGAGCTGTTGAGGCTCGCGGCCGCCGCGGAGTCCGGTTCCGAGCATCCGGTCGCACGCGCCATTTTAGAGGCTGCAAATGCGCGCGGGCTAGAACTCCCTCGCGTCGAGGAGTTTAAGGCGGTTCCCGGCCGCGGCATAGACGCCGCTGTCGCGGGAAAGCGCGTGCTCGCGGGCAATGAAAAGCTCATGCTCGAGCGGAACATCGCGCTTGACGGCGCGCGGGAGAAGGCCGATGCGCTCGCCTCGCGCGGGCATACGGTGATGTACGTTGCGGTGGACGGCGCTTTAAGCGGCCTTATGAGCGCGGCCGACGCCGTGAAGGAGGGCAGCAAGCGCGCCGTGGAGCGGCTCAAAAGCCTCGGGATCGACGTGGTGATGATCACGGGCGACAACAAGAACACCGCCGCCGCCATCGCCGCGGAGGTGGGCATCACGCATGTGCTTTCGGACGTTTTGCCGCAGGATAAGGCGGAGCAGGTGAAAAAGCTCCAGCAAGAGGGCAAAAAGGTGGCTATGGTGGGCGACGGCATCAACGACGCGCCCGCGCTCGCGCAGGCGGACGTCGGTCTGGCTATCGGCACGGGCACGGACGTCGCGGTGGAATCGGCCGACGTGGTTTTGATGCGCGGCGACCTCAACGAGGTGCCTACCGCCATCGAACTGAGCCGAGCCACCATAAGAAACATCAAGCAAAACCTATTTTGGGCGTTCGGCTACAATACGCTCGGCATACCGTTCGCGGCCGGCGTTTTCTACCTGTTCGGCGGGCCGCTTTTAAACCCTATCTTTGCGGGCGCGGCCATGGCGCTAAGCTCCGTATCGGTGGTGTCAAACGCGCTGCGCCTCAAGGCATTCCGACCGAAAGGTTAAATTAAGATCGCAACTAAAAACGGACGCGGCGGCGTCCGTTTTTACAGGTTCCCGATTTTATTCTTCCATGATCTTGCGGTACATCTCCATCATTTCCATAAACTTCCCCGCCTCACCCCCGTGATCCGGGTGGTAGCGCATGGCAAGCTCGCGAAATTTCCGCTTTACGGCGTCTTTGTCCGCGTCGTGAGGCAGGCCAAAGCGCCCTAAAAGCTCGGGGTCGAACAACGATGCCTGTGCGATTCCGTTTTCCCGATAGAAACGGTAATACACATAAAAGAAAAACTCATCTGCGACGCCCCTTAGGCTCTCCCTGTCCATGCCGCACAAAACGGCGAGCGGGTAGCGCGCCCGCTTCGAAACGAAGGAACGCAGATCGAAAAACTCGTCCCAAACGAGCCGCCTACCCTCGGGCGCGGCGGCTGCGTTGAAGCGAATTTTGCATTCGAGCTTTTTCAGGCTCCTTACGCTGTGCTTTACGGCATCGACGCCGTCCGCACGGCCGGGAAGGGAAAGCAAGGCCCGTACCCCCTATATTTTCATAAGCTCCGCGCGGTGTAAAATAAGCTCCGCCGCGATGCTGATTGCGATCTCGGCGGGCGTTTCGGCCTTGATGGAAAGCCCGATGGGCGCGTGCACGCGCCTAAGCTCCGCCTCGGGTATGCCCGCTTCCACGATTCTTTTGTAAACGGCGGCGATCTTGCCGCGGCTGCCGATCATACCGATGTAGCTCGCGTCCGTGCGCATGGCGTAGGCGAGCGCCTCATAATCCGCCTGATGGCCGCGCGTCATAATCACCACATAATCCTTGGCCGTAACGCTTAAGCGGCTGCCGATCTCCGTAAACGGGCCTGTGAGCGTCCTTTCCGCCTTGGGAAAAAACTCCGGCGTAGCGAACGCCTCGCGGTCATCGTAAACTACAGGGCGAAAGCCCACGTGCTCGAGCACCGGCACAAGCTCCCGCGATACGTGGCCGCCTCCGAACACGTATACGTAGCCTGATTGCACAAGCGGCTCAACGTAGAGCGCGGGCTTTTCCCTGTGCAGCACGCCGCCGTTTTTTAAAAGCGGCCGCACGCTGCTTTCGGGGATATCGAGAAAGCGAAGCCCCTCATTTTCCTTGTAAACGCCGAGCTCCGTTTCCTCCGAAAGCTTTATAACAAGCCACGCGTCGGCCGATCGGCCAAACAGGGAAACTATGTGGTCGAGCGCCTCCCGCGCGCGTGCGTCCTGCGCGGAAAAGTATTGGAAATATACCTCCACCTTGCCGCCGCATATCATGCCGATGTCCGCCGCCTGGTTGGACGAAAGATCGAACCCCTTCAAAAAACTCCGCTTCTCGCGAAGCGCGTCCTTGGCGGCGAGAAAGCTGTGGTATTCCACCGCGCCGCCGCCCACCGTGCCCATAGCGGAACCGTCCGCGAATACGGCCATCTTCGCGCCCTTGCCGCGCGGCGTGGAGCCAAAGCTTGCCACGACGATACAGAGTACGGTATCCTCCCCGCGCTCGAGCGCGCTCTTTATGGCTTCCAAAATAGCCTTCATAGGAAAACCTCCGTCGTTCTTTTCAAGAAATACCATAGTTTTATAATATCCGGGGGCCGCCGCGTTTTCAATGCCCACCGCATTTTCGGCTTGCGGCGCGCGGCGCGCGGGGTGTATGCTAAAAGAAAAAGGAGCCGTTTATGGAGGATACGACGCTTTTCAACAAAAAGCCCGAGGACTGCAACTACTCGTTTTTCAGCCATAAGGCGTGCGAATTTTTTCCCTGCCACAAGACCGACGATCCGGACAATTTCAACTGCCTTTTCTGCTATTGCCCCCTTTACGCGCTCGGCGAGCGCTGCGGCGGCAATTTCACCTACACGCGAAGCGGCATAAAGGATTGCAGCGCCTGCACGCTGCCGCACGTTCGCAAAAACTACGCGTACATCATCGAAAAGTTCTCCGAGATAGCGGAGCTCGCCAAGCGGCGCGACTGAGCCGTTTCGCCCGCCGTAACCCTGTTTTTGTCGATATTTCTGCTTATTTTCCGGTCAATACGCGCCGGAAAAGGTACAGAAAAATGCCAAGCTCTGCCTTGACGCGCTTTTCGAGAAGCGCGTTGAGCGCGCAGAGCTTTTTTACATCCTCCTCCGTGGGTGTTCTCAGCGCGTAATGCCGCAGCGTAACCGCTTCGCACGCCTCGATGAGCGCCCTCCCCCCTGCGCGCCTGCCGAGGCGCCGTGAAAACGTCTCGATGGTATCGCCCGTGTTGACGGATATGCCTAAGAAGCCCGCCTGTTTGACGAGCCTTGAAAAACAGGCGTCGAGCATTTCCGAAAGATCGCCGCCATGCCGCTTAAAAAGCCTCTTATACGCCGTTTTTTCCGAGGAAAGCAGATACGCCGCGCGGATCAGCAAAAACGCGACAAGCAAAAGCAGGAACGCGGCCGCGGTTATGAGCGCCGCCTTTTCCTGCGGCGTGAGAGCGTGTACGGCGGTTTCCTCCCGCGCCGGCCCTTGCGCGGGGGGCGTCTCGACGGGCCGCGGCGTATACTCGGGCTCCGGCGGTACCGTGAACGGCGCTGCCTCCTGGAAATTCCAATCCAACGGGTCGAACACGACCCAGCCGATCCCCTTAAAATAAACCTCCGCCCACGCATGCGCCGTAGCGTTTGTGGCCACGTAGGAGTTGGGCGAATTGGGCAGCGTTTCGTTGCGCTTGATCGCGTAGCCCGTGACGAAGCGCGAGGGAAGCCCTTCACAACGCGCGAGCACCGCCATCGCGCTCGCGAAATAGACGCAATAACCCTTGCGCGCGTCGAGGAAATGCGCCACAAAATCCACGCCCTCGGGCGGCGTTCCGGGCGTGAGCGTATAGGCGCAGTTCTTCCTAAGCCACGCCTCTATGGCCCTCGCCTTTTCATAAGGAGACGAAAGGCCTTCTGTGATGCTTTTGGCCGTTTCGTACACGGAGGCGGGAAGCGTTTCGGGAAGCCCCGAATAGGAGGAGCACACCGCATCGTACTGCGTGTCCCTTTTATCCGCCGTAAGCGCCTCGAGGGCGAGCATGTCTTCGTCAAACCCCTCCATGCCGCGCCTGAACACCGTGGTTTTCATCATATAGTACAGCGACCTGTGGTAGCGCGAAACATTGATCTCTCCCTGCGAGGTGAAGTAGACCTCCGAGCCGAAGCTGCTGGTGTTTATTAGCGCCTTGACCTGACCGGCGCTAAAAAATGTGTTGCCCCGCTGCGTGTAGTTCACGGTGATCTCGGCCTCCGCGGTCATCTCTTCAAAAAGCGCCTTTTCCGCTTCCCCGCCGGACGGGCAGTTGAGGTAAAAGGCCTCGCGCCGCCTGGCGCCCCATACCATGCTTTCGAAGCGGTACGAGCCCACCTCGCCCGCATCGTACCATGTTTTGCCGTCGTAGCCGTTGTAAACGGCCCCGCCAAGGCGCACGGGGAAATTCGTATTCACCTTCATTACCATGGTATCGTCGAGCTCGATATCGCCGCCGAGCCTGTCGTTGAGCGGCGCGAAGCCTATCTGCTTCATGCCGAACGTCGTATACGGCGCGCCGCCTCCTTGCGCGGCGTCCTGCAAATCATCCACAAGGTTGGCGAAGCCTTCGGCACGCCATACGCCGTCCTCCACAGGCGATAAAAATAAGGCCATCAGCACGATAAGAGGCGCAAACATGAGCGCAAACACGGGAAGGAGCCGCGAAAAAAGACGATCCTCCTCCTTGAAGTTCTCGTCGACGCGCCGCCCCGTCGCCTTGGCGAGAGAAATGAGGAACACCGGCATGCACAAACAGGCCGCCGTAACAAGCTGGTCGGCGCCCTCTTTTCTATACAGAAAATAGAGCAGTAACAATAAAACCGGCGGCAGAATGCCGAAAACGAACGATCTGCGGTAATACCAGTAAGCGAGCGCCGCCGCGGGCAGGCCAAATAAAAGCCTTGCGAGAAAGAATTTGCCCTCGCTTATATCGGCCGCATCCGGGGAAAAGCCGCCGATGCACCAATGAAGAAAATCGGCCGCTTTCGAGAACGCGCCGCCATCATCCTGCAAAGCCGAGGCGAGCGCAAAGGTTGCGGCGCTAAAGAGCAGAACGGCCGGAAGCACCCACCATCTTCGCGTGAGGAGAAAAACAAAAAGCGTCGCGAGCGCCGTCGCCAAAAAGGAGACGCCGAGGGACGACTCGAGCATGATCTGCGCAAAAAAGGCGGCGTTCACGACCGTGGCGAGAAGGAGCGCGCAGAGAATATCGGTAAAATACGCGGCGGCTTTGAAATTCCTCTTCATTTAACCGATCCCCTCCAATGCCTGCGCCGCATTGCAGCCGGGCTCCACATACAGCGTGTGGATGCGCCCGCCGATGCGCGCGCCGCCGCAGAGCACCAGCGTGATCGAGGGGAACACCGTAAGCGCGCGCTCGAGCGCCGCGCTAAGCTCGGGCGAAGCCTCGCGCGTCAGCACGAAAAGCGCGCGCGCCGTACCAGCCGCGGCGCACGCATGGTGGAGCGCAACGGTAACATCCTCGCTGCCGCGGAAGGGAAGCGCCGCAAGAAACATTTGCAGCGCCTCGAGCTGCGAAAGGCGAAGGAACTCCTCCACGGAGCCGGGCGCGGCGCTCGTGATAAGCTGCACCACGCGGTCGCGCGAAAGGCTGTGGTGCGCTATGCCCGCCGCGCACTCGCAAAGCGTATCGGCGTAGACGAGCGCCTCCTCGCCCGAAAGCCTGAAAAGGGAGGTGTCGATAATAAGCAGCACGCGCTCGCGCTCGGGCAGCTCGTACTGCTTGATGTAGAGCGCTCCCTGCTGCGCGGATTTTTTCCAGTGGATGCGCTTGAGCGGGTCGCCCTTGCGGTAAAGCCCGGCGCTCGAAACATGGTCGCCCTGCTCCGCGTGCTTTAAGTACATGCTGCCGAAAAGCTTCGCGTCGATGAGGTTCGCGTTTGTACCGCTCCCCATATCCGCCTTAGGGAGCACAGTAAGCTCCGCCATGCGGTAATAATGGAGCCAGCGCATATCGAAGCGCAGCGTTGTGAGGGAGAAGATATCGCTGATCCTGATGGTCGTCATGCCGACGCGGTAAACGCCCCTGTACGGGAGCGGCAGCCGCAGGTCGAACTCCTTGCCGGAAAAAGGCGCGAGGCTGAACATCAGATCCGTTTTATCCTTCATGGATACGACATCCAGATGCACTTCCATCAGCGACAGCGGGACGGGCCGCTCGTTTTTGATCTCCAGATGCAAAAATGCGTCCTCCCCCTTTACGCAGCGCTTTTTGTTGAGCTCCTGCTTGTAGGTGAACGCATAGATCGTCCAAAGGTTGAGGATGAGCATCGCGCCGATAGCGCAAAGCTGCGCGAAAAATATAAAATAATATACGCGAAGCCCTGTGTATAGGCCCGCGAGCAGACATATACCCATTACGGCGTAAAATATGATGCGCGTGGGCTTCATGCTAGGCCCGGCACCTTGATGGAGCGAAGGATGCCGCTCAGTATCGTTTCCGGCGTTTCTTTCCTTTGGCTGCCCTGCGCGTGGAGAACAAGCCTGTGGGCGAGCACGGGCTCCGCCATGCGCTGTACGTCGTCGGGCAAGGTGTAGGCGCGGCCCATAAGCATCGCGTGCGCCATGGCAGCGTTCATAAGCGCCAGCGAACCGCGCGGGCTCGCACCGAGCAAGACCTTCTCACTCGCGCGCGTGGCGTTCGCGATGGCGACGATGTATTCTAAAATCGGCTGTGCGCAGAGCACCTCGCCGTGTTTGCGGCGAAGGAACAGGATATCCTCCGCGCCGGCCACGCTTTTTATTTCGTCGAGCGGCTTTTTACCCTTGTTGCGCTTTAAAATATCGAGCTCATCCTCGCGCTGCGGATAGCCGAGGGAAATTTTCAGAAGGAACCGGTCGAGCTGCGCCTCCGGCAGCGGATAGGTGCCGATGAGCTCCACGGGGTTTTGCGTTGCCAGCACGATGAACGGCTGCGGCACGGGATAGCTTACGCCGTCGATGGTTACCTGCCCCTCCTGCATCACCTCCAAAAGGCTCGATTGCGTTTTGGGGCTCGTGCGGTTGATCTCATCCGCAAGCACAACTTGGGCCATCACGGCGCCGAAATTCACCTCGCGCTCGCCGGTCTTTAAGTTGATGCTCGTAAAGCCCGTAACGTCCGAGGGCAGCACGTCGGGCGTAAACTGGATGCGGCGAAACGCGCAATCAAGCGTTTTGGCGAGCGCGGCCACGAGCGTGGTCTTGCCAAGGCCCGGCACGTCCTCGATCAGAATATGCCCGCCGCAGATGAGCGCGATCAGCGCCATATCTGCGGCCTGCTCCTTCCCCACCATGACGCGCGCGACGTTTTCCTTGATTTTTAGAACAAGGTCGGAAACTTCCTTTTCGGAACCCATGCGGTCATCTCCCGGATTTGTTTTTTAAGGCGAAAGCCACGCTGTTCAGCGCTTGGGCGGCAGGATCTCCAGCCAGTAGCCGTCGGGATCCTCGATGAAATAAAGGCCCATCTTTTCGTTTTCGTAACAGATGCAGCCCATCTCAGCGTGCAGGCGGTGCGCCGCCTCAAAATCGTCGGCGCGAAAGGCGAGATGGATTTCGTTGTCGCCGAGCTCGTAGCGGCTTTCCCGGTCGCGAAGCCATGTGAGCTCCATTTCAAAATCCGCCTCGTCGTTGCCGATGAATACGAGCAGGTATGAACCGTCCGGGGCGGCCTTTCTGCGCCTCTCGGTAAGCCCCAGCGCCTTTTCATAGAACGCGAGCGAAGCGTCCAGATCGAATACGTTGTAGTTTTCATGGATCATGCGAAATTTCATAGCTTATCTCCCCTACCTTATAACGTCCATTCGTAATAGTCCATCACGGAGGTCTCCTGAAAGCCGCAGGATTTATAGAGGTTCAGCGCCCGTTCGTTTTCGGGCACGACCTGCAGCAGGACATCCTTCGCGCCCGCCTCCTTGAGCTTTTTTAACGCCGTCAGAAGGATCGCCCTGCCGTACCCCTTGCCTCGGTGCTCCTTGAGTACGCCGAAGCCGTAGATGCCCGAGACGCCGCTCTCGCTTTGCTGTAGGTTGATTTTGCCGACGATGGCGCCGTCTTTTTGGGCGAGGTAGGCCGTTACGCCACGTTTTTCCTCCTCCTCGGGGAGGCGTTTCGCGTCTTCCGCCGGCGGCTCCGGCTCGTTCCAGAAAATGGCGTCCATCCGCCTTAGCTCCCCGGCGTCCGCGTTGACGGCCTTACGGAGCGAAATACCGAGGGGTTCGTCCGCGTCGCGCAGGGTTGCGCTTTGATCGAGGTACATTTCGACTTCGCAGGATTTATAGGCGCTTCCGATCCGTTCAAGAAACGCGTGGCCGTTTGCGGAGCGCCTATCGCACAAAAGAAGCGCGTTTTTTCTGCCGCGCCGCGCAAGCTCGCCGCTCGCATACGCGTGAAGCGCGGAGAAGATGCCGCGCCGCCTGTAATTTGGATGCACCATACCCGTTACCTCGGGCAAAGCGTCCGGCCCGCCGAAATCGCATAGACCGATATAGCCTACGGCTTGGCCGTCCGCAAAGGCGATAAAATCGTTAAGCTCGCCGCTTTGCCCCCGCGGCGCGTGCTCATAGGCGTTTTTCTTATAATCGAGTTCAAGCTTGAACGCTATCTTGTCGGCGCGCTCGCATTCCCTTTCAAGCCGCAATACCTGCTCGTAGTCCTCTCTGTCCAGCCCGGCAAGGCATTTTATCTCATACTCCATCTATGTCTCCTCATTTGGCGTTTCGCGCATCATGTTGACGAAAAGCGCCGCGATGCACGGGTCAAACTGGCT
>JAJFTZ010000025.1 GCA_021372675.1 Eubacteriales bacterium | reverse complement strand
TTCTTTCTGCTTGGAATTTTATCAAATCGCGCAAGCGGCCACAGCCGCTTGCGCGAAAGCGAAGCGTTATAGATTTCCTATCGTCGCTACCATGACCGCCTTGATGGTGTGCATGCGGTTTTCCGCCTCGTCAAACACTTTCGAATGCGTGGAGCGGAACACCTCGTCGGCGACCTCCATCTCCTTGAGGCCGTACTTCTTGTATACGTCCGTGCCCACGTCGGTTTCGAGGTCGTGGAACGCGGGGAGGCAATGGAGGAAGATTACCTCGGGGTTGTTCGTGCGCCTGAGCATATCCATGGTGACGCGGTACGGCTCTAAAAGGCGGATGCGCTCCTCAAACTGCGCCTCCTCGCCCATGGATACCCAAACGTCGGTATAGATGGCGTCGGCGCCCTCAACGGCTGCGATATCCTCGCTAAAGCTTATATTCGCGCCCGTTTCCTTGGCGACCTCGCGCATGGCGGCCACGAGCTTTTCATCGGGGAACAGGGACTTGGGCGCGATGCCCACGAAGGTCATGCCCATCTTTGCCGCGCCGATCATGAGCGAGTTGCCCATGTTGTTGCGCGCGTCGCCCACGTACACAAGCTTCACCTTGTTGAGCGGCTTATGCACATGCTCCTCGATGGTCATAAGGTCGGCGAGGATCTGCGTGGGGTGGTACATGTCCGTGAGGCCGTTCCACACAGGTACGCCCGCGTGCTTGGCCAAAAGCTCCACAGTCTCCTGCTTGAAGCCGCGGTATTCGATGCCGTCGTAAAAGCGGCCGAGCACCTTGGCGGTATCCTCGAGGGATTCCTTTTTGCCCATTTGGCTGTTGCTTAAGAATGTGACGTTCGCACCCTCGTCGAAGCAGGCCACCTCGAACGCGCAGCGCGTGCGGGTGGAGGTCTTGTCGAACAAAAGCACCACGTTTCTGCCCTCTAGCAGGCGGTTGCGGATGCCGGCGCGTTTTTTGGATTTAAGGTCGTGCGAAAGGTCGAGCAGATACCGTATCTCCTCCGGCGTAAAATCGCGAAGGGTTAAAAGGGAACGTCCTCTCAGGTTGACGGGCATGGCTTTTTCTCCTTTATATATAGTTTATAGATAGCTCTTTTCCACGTAGGGGCTTGTGAAAAGCCGCAGCAGCGCGCCGTAATCGGGCAGGAAACGGAGCGCGTCGCCCACCTTATAGGGATGCTTTGCCGCGGTCAGGTTTACGATCATATGGTCGCTGCTTGAGCCTAAAATTTCCACGCCCTTATCGAGCGGCGTCAAGCCCTCGGCAGGCGCGTCCTGACGGCCCACGTTCAAAATGCCGCGAAGCATTTCGCCGCGCTCGGGGTATTCCGTCACCTCGCCGAACGCGTTTTTGAACCGCGTCCCGACCGGCACGGAGGGCTTTTTTTGCAGCTCCGAAAGCTCGGCGTGCAAAACGAACGCGTCGCCGTACAACCCTTCCACAACCGTACCGCGCGAGGTGTCGTTGCCCAAAAGGTAGCTTTCGCCGAGGCGCAAATGGTTCACGCCCTTAGGAAGCTTCCCGCCCACGAGCATCGAAAGCGCGCTCGAGTTGCCGCCCGAAACGAACGGAATCTCCTCGTTCAGCTCGCTTCTCAGCATATCCGCGAGGCGGACGAGGCCGCGCATATTGCTTTCATCCGGCACGATGGAGCCGTAGCAGGTGAGATTGGTGCCCACGCCCGAAAGCGAAAGCCAAGGCTCCTCCTTTACCGCGCGCGCGGTTTCTAAAAGCAAAGCCTCGTCTGTAAAGAAAACGCCCTCGCGTAAGTCGCCCATGTCGGCCATAAGGATCACGTTATGCCGCTTTTTTTGCGCCTTCGCCGCCGCGCCGAGCGCGCGTATCGCGGCGATCTCGCTTTGCAGGCTATAATCCGCCGCGCGCACAACGCCTTCGGCCTCGCTCGGGCCCGCCATGCGCAAAAGCAGCTTAGGTTTTTTTGTAGTAAGCGCGTCGAGGTTTTTAACGCGCGAATCGGCGAGCATGGCGGCGCCGCCTTCCTCTATAAGCGCCGCGATACGCACATCGGCGCGTACGCACTTGGTGACGAACGCGGCGGAAACGCCGTTTTTTTCGCACAAATCGCATAAAAACTTAACGTTGTGCGCGAGCTTTTTCAAATCGACGGTAAGAAGCGGATACGTCATTCTAAAATATCGAGGCTTTGCTTCATGAGCGAAAGCGCCTCGCCTCCGTAGCGTTTTGATAGTGCGCCCAAGGAAGCCATGGTGTAATGGTTGTCGAACAAAAGCTTCATTTCCCCGGGCTTGGGGTAAAGGAGCATGCCGGTTTTGTTGCAGTCCGCAAGCGCCCTTAAAATGCCTTTACGGCCGGGGAGCCTCGTCAGCGCGCCGCCCGTGCCCACGATGTATTTGACGCTCGATAAATCCTTGCCTTCGGCGAGCGTTTTCCTGCCCGACGGGGTATAGATGTAGCGAAGCTGCCCCGCGTGCCTCGTGATTGCCGTGCGCCCGGCCTCGAGGCAGAGCCGCTCGGTGAGCTTTTGCTGCGCCTCGTTTTTCGGGATCGGCTCGTAACGCCCCATCACCGCGTTCACGTCCAGCTGAAGCTCGCGCGAAAGCTCCTCCGCGCCGAGCATGTCCACGAGGTTTTTCGCGTTTACATAAAGCCCCAGATCGCCCTCCACGGTGCGCTTGAAAAAAGGCTCCGGCGCGGTGAGAAGCGCCTGTATCTCCTCCGAGCCGCCCGTGGCTGAGTGCACGTCCGTGGTCGCGCCGCCGATATCCACGCATACGAGGTCGCCAAGTTCCGTATACAGTAACTGCGCCGCCTCCATCACCGCGCCCGGCGTGGGGAGGATATCGCCCTTCACCATGTCGCGCACATGCTCCATGCCGGGGGCCTTCACGATGTGCTCCGCGAACACCTCGTGGATCACGCGCCGCGCGGGCTCGATGTTGAGATAGTCGAGCTTCGGGTATACGTTTTCCGCAAGGTAAACGGGTATTCCCTTCGCTTCAAACATGGCTTTCACGGCAGCTTGGTTTTGCACGTTGCCCGCGTAGATCACGGGCGCATGTAACCCCAAAGCGCAGAGCCGCTCGGCGTTATAAAGCGCGGTCTCGCGCTCGCCGTAATCCGTGCCGCCCGAAAGCATGATGAGGTTGGGCTTGAGCGCCGCCACGTCCGCAAGGTCGAAATCGGAGAGCTTCCCCGCCGTAGCGAGCTTTACGATCGCCCCCGCGCCCAGCGCCGCGGCTCTGGCCGCGTTCACCGTCATGTCGTATACGAGGCCGTGTACGCACATGCGAAGCCCGCCTGCCGCGCTGCTCGTGGCGAACATCTCCCCGTAGGCGATATCGTCCGCGCCTAAGCCCACCGCAAGCGACTTTATCGCGCCGTTTAAGCCTGCGCGCACATCGCCCTCGAGCACGCTCGTCGGCGCGAAGCCCTGCCCTAAAAAGCGCGGGCGATCGCCGCCAAGCCCGTCGAACGCGCTTACTACCGTGGTCGTGGAGCCGATCTCGGCCACAAGGATGTCGATGAACATAGATGATTTTCTTTCTCGGGGCTCCGCCCCGAACCCCGATTACTTTTCTTGAAAGAAAAGTAATCAAAAGAACTTATAGTTTTGGATATGGGGGTTATGGAAACATCCGCGCGCCATCACCTTACAGCTTTTTCACAAAGTGAATGTTGCGCCCGGCTTCCTCGAAGCCGGCCCTTAAATGGAATTTCAGGCTGGAGGTATTCTCCAAATCGCAGTCGCTCGCAAATTCCGCACAGCCACTTTCGCGCGACCAGTTTTCTCCGAGCGAGAGAAGCGTGCCCGCGATATGCCTCCCGCGGTACGCCTCCTTTATAAAAACGCCCTCCACATACCCTACGGTGCCGCCCTCCGTGCCCTCCACATAGTCGCTGCGGAGCGCGATCTCGCAAAGCCCGACCGGCGTGTTTTCGTCAAAAGCGAGGAAAATTGCCCATTTGCCGGAGCTTATGTGCTCCTCCGCGTCGGCGCGAAGGCTCTCGAAGGTATTGTCCGGCCCGTAGAGCAAAAGCCCTAACTCGGCGATCATTCCCGCATCGTTTAAACCCGCCTGCCTGTAAGCGATCATTTCTATTGCCCCCGCTCTTCGAGTTCCCTTCTGCGCTTCACGAGGAACGTCGCCACGTGGTTGCCGTGCGTGCCGCGCGAGAAGCCCTCGTCCGCGCCGTTTTTGCGGGCGATGGCGGGATCCACCTGCGTGCCGCCCGCGAGGAACATGAGCTTATCGCGCACGCCCATTTCGGTGGCGATGCGGTGTATTTTGGCGATGTTTTTATAGTGGATGTCGTCGTGGCTGATCACGGTGGAGGCTAAGATCGCGTCCGCGTTGAGCTCGATTGCGGCGTTCACGAGCTTTTCGGGCGGCACGGAGGTGCCGAGGTAGTTTACCGCGATGCCGTACTTTTCTATGCCGCCGTGCTTGATATCTATGATTTCCCTAAGCCCCACGCTGTGTTCGTCCTCGCCTACCGTGCCGCAAACGACGCGCATAGGCTTTTTCTCGATGGCTTCGCGAAGCTCGTCGTCGCTTAAAATTTCCGGCTCTTTGGGTATTACGAGCTCATCGATGTTCACGCTGAAATCGAGCTTGCCCTTCACCTCGATGCGCGTGCCCTCCGCGCCGTGCATGACCTCGCAGTTGATCACCTCGGGGCCTTTTAAGTTCATCCTGCGCGCAAATTCGAGCGCCGCGGCGGAAGCCACCTTTTTTTCGGTGGGGAAAAACATGGTGATAAACACCGTGCCGTCCGCAAGCCATTCCATTTCGGGCTTAAGCTCTTTGGCGCCGGGGTTTTTGAATGGAGCTGCCTCGCCCATGCGCACGTTCACGTTATCGGTCTCGTCAAGCTCGTCGATGTAGACGATCTTCTCGGGTTTTTCGAGCGTGCAGCCGCCGATGAGGCGCGCGGGGTCTTTTTCCGCGCTTTTATCGTACTGGGCCACGTTATTGTAGCCGTAATGCGCGGTGACGGGCGCGAAATAGTCGGCCTCGCGCTTATAGACCATACCCGCGCCGATGCCGCCGTCGATCTTTCTCACGATGCCGTCGCCGTTGCGCTCGGGGAACATGCCGCTATCCACGAAGTAGCCCGCTTCCACGGCCTTGAAATAGCCGCCCATCTCGCGCATTTCTTCCATGAAGAGCACCGCGCGCTCCTTGAGCTCGCGCGCCTTCTCGCGGAGATAACCGTCCTTTTTGAGTTCCACCATATCCATCAGGCCGTCGAGGCCCACGAGGGTCTGCTTTGCGGTGTCGCACGCCTCGATGTTGTAGATGTGCCAGGGCACGTTGCGTCCTTCGTCCGGCGTGATGGTGGATTGGATGTCCGCGCTCGTGAGCTTGCTTATGACCATGTTGAGCACATGCGTCACGGTCGCCTCGCGCGTGGACGCCTCGATATACTTGGTGTTCATCTGCGCGCGCATACGGTATTCGCGGAATAAATCGCGAAGCGCCACCGCGTAGGGGAGGTCGATGTACACGCAGGGTGCGGGGGTCGCGGTGGGCGGTACGGTGGAAAGGCAGATGTTTTTCTTTTCCATGCCCACCTTAAAAGAGAAGATGGCGTTGATCGCGTGCTGCACCATAAGCTCGGGCATCACCTTCCACGCGTCGCGCGCGGTGGCGTTGGCGTTGTGCGCGCCGTCGATCTGCGCCATGTTCGCCCATGCCATCACCTTTTTGGATTCGCATGCGTCTATAAACGAGCGCACCATGTTGATGTTGCGGTAGATTACGTTGTACTGCGGGTCCTGATGCGCGCCGTTCACGCCCTCCTCGGCGAACATCACGGCGATATCCGGCCCCGCGACGCCGCTCACGTAGGAGTGATAGTTGATGGGGCGGCCCACTTCATCCTCGATAAGGTCGAGCGCCTTTCTTTGCGCGCGCACCTGCTTGCGGGTGATGGGAACGCCGCCCATGCCCTGCGGGGTGCCCTCGATAAGCCCGTCGAAATGGCTTTGACCCGCCGTGCGGATGACCATGATGTGATCCGCGCCGTGGTGGGCGGCCATGCGCATGCGCCGTATATCGTCCTCGAAGCGGCCGGAGGCGATCTCCGTGGTGATCACCGGGCCGGGCTGCGGGTCGATGCCGCCGAAGTTGTGCGCGGGCGGCAGCGGCACCGACGCTTTCAGGGGCTTGGAGCAATCCTTATAGGTAAACGCGCCCATCTTAAGCCCGGGAACCGGCTCGCGCCAAGTCCAGCCGCGCCTGCGGGGGCGGTAGTCCTCGAGGTTTTCGAGGATTTTTTCTACGTCGATGTTCTTTTCGGGATCGAGCCTGTAATCTTCCTTCATACGTTCACCCCGCTGAAAAGTGAGAGCGCGTCCTCCCAATATTTGCCTTCGGCGAGGGCGAGCCCCGCGTCGCGAAGGGAAAGGTTTAACTTGTTTGCTACCTTGTACACCACATGCCCCGCGCCGTGGCCGATGAGCCTGTGCTCCACGCACGCGTCCACGAGCTGCTTCGCCTCGAGGGAGGAAAAGCCCATGCGTAAAAGAACCGAGCGCTCCACCGAGGGCGTGGTGTTTTCGTAGCCGAGCTTTAACAGCGGCTCCACCAGCTCCTCCGCGAGGCTCCAAAAGCGCTGCTCGAGCTCCGCGTCCGAAAGCGTTGCCAGGTGCTCGCGGCGCTTTTCGTAATCGTCCTGTCGTTTCATGCGTCCTCCTTGATGCAGCGAAGCACGAATTCGCTGCCGGTCTTTGTTTCCTCCGCCAAAAAGGCGACGTCCTCGGGGGTATAGCTGCCGCCGTGCGCGTTAAGCGCATTTTTGATGAGCGACGCGCGAAGGTGGCTCATATCCGCATCCCGCGCGCGAATAAGCTTTGGGTGCGCGGGGAGTATGATGTTTTTACCCGGTATTTCCTCTTTGGGGTCGCCGAACTTCAGCTCTATGCCGTTACGGCGCGCAAACGAAAGCTGCGGGTTCACATGCTTGCCCGCGCCGGTGTACTCGGTCTCCTGCACGACGATGCATTGGTCTTGATCCATCTCCTGCGCGAGTGAAAACGCCGCCGCGAGGGACGTGTTGCCCGCGGGCCCCTTCTCAAGCCCCTCGAGCGTAGCGAGCATTTCCGTCATGTAAAATACCTCGCCCTGGTTTACGGTAACGTAGCGATCCATATAGCGCAACGGCCGCGCGGCGCTCCGCGGTACGTCGGAGCGGTCGGGCCATGTGGAAAAGGGCATGCCGAAGCCCGTATGGCCGGTGGTAAAGGACTTTTTGTTGAACTGCGCGTCGCTCGCCATGTGAAGCCCCTTGAGGTTCACACTGGCCGCCACCACCTGCGCCTTGCAGCCGGCTTTTATAAGCCCCCGCGCGGTGCCGGTGAGGTTGCCGCCGCCCGCGTTGGTGCACACGACCACGTCCGGGTCTTTGCCCACCCGCGCGCGAAATTGTTCGGCGATCTCGTAGCCGAGGGTTTCGATGCCCAAAATGCCGTAGGCGGTGTAGAGCGAGGCGTTGAAATAGCCGGTATCCTCCAAAAGCCGTAAGAACACATAGAAAAGCTCGGGGCCGACGGAAAGCTGTATTACCTCCGCGCCGAGCGCCTCGCATTTGCGCGCCTTTTCGATGATCTCGGGCTGGCCCTTGAACTTGGAATCGTAGCATTCCTGCACCACGATGCACTTGAGGCCCGCCATGGCGCACACGCTCGCGACCGCCGCGCCGTAATTGCCGCTGGTGGCGGAAATAACGCCCTTGTAGCCGAGCTTTTTCGCGGTGTAGATGCTCGTCGCCGCGCGGCGCACCTTAAAGCTGCCCGAGGGGTTGGCCGCCTCGTCTTTTATGAAGATGCGTGCGCCCTTGCCGGGTGAAGATAGCTTTCGCGCGAGCGCGGTGATGTTTTTAAGCTCGATAAGCGGCGTGTTGCCGATGGAAAAGCCGCGCTGTATGTCGATGACCTGCTCGAGGGTAAGCCCGGGCGCGCGCATAAGGGCTTCATAGTCGAACGCGATGGAGCCGCTCTCAAAAAGCGAATAGTCCATGCCCACGGCCGTTTTCATGATCTCCTGCTTGCGGGCCGTTACGGCCTCGTAGGAAACGTCTCTCATGCTTCGTCACCTCCGAACAGGAGCGCGCGGACCGTATCGTCGATTTCCAGCAGTTCCGGAATGAAATCCCCGAAATCGTGCGCGAAACGGGGGTTGATCTCAAGGAGCGTGCCCTTTACCTCCCGCCCCGAGCGGGTAAGTACAGCCGCTTCCTCGCCGATATTTGCGGGGGCTAAGAGCCTGCCCTTCACCCACTGCTCGAGCGGCACCGCATGGGTGTCGTCGGGCACCTGCGGCGCGCGCTGCGCCGCGGTGAGCACGATGCTGTGCAAAAGCGCCCAATCGCCTTTCTGCGCCATAAAGCTACCTCTTGATAAAGTCGCGGAAGTCGCCCATGACCGCGCGCGGCACTGGCAGGTCGAGCATGGTCTTTAAGCCCGGTTCGCCGTTGATGACGTGCGGTATCATGTTCACGCACATGGCGATGGTGCCGATGCCGCCGTCCACCTCCGGGCGTATCTGCATATTCACCTCGGGGCTGCCCTTCAAAACGATGTAATCGCCGGTATAGGTGCCCTCGGCCTCCGGCTCGATCTGCTGGGGGTGGATCATGTCGATCTTCAGCTCCCCGTTCACATAGCCCTGTCCGGTCATGTTCACGCCCGCCACGTCGCCCGCGCGGGCGAAGCCGTAGGCGCTTTTGCGGTCCACGGTTGTGACGATGGGCTTCATCTGCTGCTCGAAGCGGTCCACTTTAAAGCCGAGCGCCTCTCCGATCATCCCCACGGACTCGGCAAAGCCCACATGCCCCGCGAGGGTGCCGTTCTGTACGCCCTCCTCGAAGGTTTTTACCGTAAGCCCCACGCCCTGCTCCTCCATCACGGCTGGCCCGAAGGGCGAAAGGCTGTTGACGCGCTTGCACATCACGCTCTCCACATCCACCATGCAGCCGGAAAGGCAAATGGCGAGAAGGTCCATCATAAGGCCGGGGTTGATGCCCGTGCCGAGTATCGTCACGCCGTTTTCCCTGGCGATTTTATCCATCTCCGCCGCAAGCTCCGGCGACTGCGCCTTGGGGTAGCTCATTTCCTCGGCGGTGCAGATGATGTTCACGCCCTGCTCGGCGGCAAATTTGATTTTCGGGAACGCCTTTTTGGTGAACGAATCGGTGGCGATGATGCACACATCGCACGCGCCCCGTTTTACCACCTGCTCGATGTGCGGGTTTACGGCAACCTCGCCGTGCGCGCCGCGCTCCACGCCCAAAATTTCGAAAATGCTCCTGTTCACGCGGTCGGGGTGGATGTCGCACACGCCGGTGATTTCAACGCCTTTTTTCTTTAGGAGCACCTTTGCGACGCCGCCGCCCATGGCGCCGAAGCCCCAGATCGCCACTTTTACGTTTTCCATAGCCTGCCTCCGTCGGATGATAAAATGCGGTTCGATTCCGATTTCTGATAGAGTCGTTTTTATTATAACATAGAAACCGTATATTACAAGGAACGTCGAAGATTTTATGCATGCCGCCCGAACGCCGAAACCCCAAACGTTCGGGTGTTTTTTAGAGCTTTCGAAAATGTATAAAGCATGGAAGCGGGAAAAGTGCGGCACGCTTTTGCGCAACGCCTTTTTGGGCAATACTATCCTTGCGTCAAAGCTGCATTCTAGCGTGGAGGTCATGCCGATATGGAAGAAAAGCCCATGGTAACTGCAAAGGAAAAGCCCGCGGCGGCGGAGCTTCAAACGCGCGCGGAGGGGGAGAGCGCAAAAGCGAGCGCCGTCGTATCCCTAAGGCAGATACAGGAAGACGTGGCGCGTCAGAAAAAATACGCCAAAGCGCAGCTGGGCCTCAGCGTAGCGCGCACGGCCATGACGGCGATCGTGCTCGCGGCGGTGGCGGTGTTTTTGTTTGTGGGCGTACAAAGGGTGCAATCGACGCTCGTGCGGCTCGACGCGCTGATGACGGAGCTCGAAAGCGTCGATCTTTCGGGCATCGACCAAAGCATGGAGGTGCTCGAGCAGCAGGGGAATTCCCTAACGGAAGCCGTCACCGAAAAGCTCAACGGGGCGCTTGCGGAGTTTGACACCCTGCTCGATTCCATGCGCGGGGTCGATTTTGCGGCGCTCCAAAAGAGCATTGCGGATTTTAAGGAGCTTGTCGAGCCGATCCGCGCCTTTTTCGGGGGATAGGCGTTATTTACCGCTCTCCACTGCGATCCTTTCGTACAGCATGGAAAGCTCCGGGTAACGCGCGAACATACTGAGGAGCGCCTGTATGCCGCGCACCGTGCGCGCGCTTAGCGCGTGCTCCAAAAGCTCCGCCTCCTTGAGCGCGTCGGCGCTCCCCAAAAGCTGCAGCAAACCCTCCGCTGCGTTGTGGCGCTCGTAAAGGTAACAGCCGAGCTTTAACCCCTTTTCGCTCAGGCGTATCACCTCGTTTTCATCCATGCGCATATACCCTAAGCGCGTAAGCTTCGCGACCGCCTTCGACGCCGAGGGCGGTTTTACGTTGAGAAGCTCCGAAAGCCTCGCGATCCGTAGGCTCGCGCCCTCGAGGTGCCTGCGGTAGACCATCTCGAGATAATCCTCGTTCGCGGGCGTCATAAAATCCTCCCGCTGCGTTTCGAGCTGATAGCCCCGCACGGTGCGGAACATGGACGGCGGCTCCTTGCGCATTTTCCCTCCTCCTTTCCGCAGGGCGTATTTGAAAATGGCAGCACGCCCCGCTTTGTGCATTTCAAGTATATTCGTCACCCTTTTTGCTTATCTCCCATATATTAGCCTAGGGTAACTCCCGTTCCCTCGGCTAACCAACAGCCCTCCTTTGGGTGGCCGGGAAGCCGGGGCCGCCCACATCCTACGGCGTCGGGGGCAAAGTGCATGGAAGCGCAAAAAAGCGTACCGCTCAACAGGTTAAAATTAGGCGCGACCGGCAGGGTCGGCGTGCTGCTGCCCGACGCGCGGTCGCGGGGGAGGCTTGCGGACCTCGGGATCGTGTACGGCACCGAGATCCGCCTGCTCTACAAAAGCCCCTCCGGCGACCCGAGCGCCTACCTCGTGCGCGGCGCCGTTATCGCCCTGCGCGCGGATACGGCGGAGAAGATACTGATGTTTTAAAGGAAGGTACGCCCCGATGGTGCCCCTAACGCGAGCGCTCATAAAGAGATCTCCCGAAAAACCTCCTTCACCTGCCGGATCGGCCGCGAAAAGCGGCCGATCCTTTCCGCAGAAAGAAAGCGATACGATAAGGACCGTGGCGCTCGCCGGCAATCCCAACGTGGGGAAAAGCACCGTTTTCAACGCGCTTACGGGCCTTAAGCAGCACACGGGCAACTGGCCGGGCAAAACCGTGCAAAACGCGCGCGGGTACTTTTTTCACGCGGGAAAAGAGCATGTGCTCTTCGACCTGCCGGGCACCTATTCTCTGCTCGCCAACTCCGCCGAGGAGGAGATCGCGAGGGATTTCATCTGCTTTTCGCGGCCGGATGTCACGGTGGTGGTGGCGGACGCGACCTGCTTGGAACGAAGCCTGAACCTCGTTTTGCAGGTGCGCGAGATCACAAAAAATACCGTGCTGTGTGTGAACCTCATGGACGAGGCAAAAAAAAAGGGTATTTCCGTCGACCTTACGCGCCTCGGCGCGCGTCTTTCTTTGCGCGCGGTGGGCGCGAGCGCGCGAAGCGGCGCGGGGATACAGGCGCTCCTGGGTGCCGTCGCCGCCGCGGGGGAAGGCGGGGCCGGCGGGGAGGGCGCCACGCCGCTCATCGATTACGGGCCGGAATTGGAGCAGGCCGTTTCGCTCGTGGAGCCTGCCGTAACGCAAAGGCTCGGCGGGCGGCTCGACGGGCGCTGGGCGGCCTTAAGGCTGCTAGAAGGGAACGAAAGCCTTCTCGCTTCACTTTTTCATTCTCTCGGGTTCGATCTCGCTGCCGATGAGCAAATCGCCGCCGCGCTCAACCGTGCGCTCGCTTTTTTGGAGGAAAGCGGCATAGCGCGCGACGCGCTGCGCGATCGAATCACAGCCGCGCGCGTCTTTTTTGCGGAGTCGGTCGCGCGGGAGGTTCTGACGGAGGCGAACAAAACCTACCGCGCGCGCGACGAGCGCATCGACAAGGTGCTGACCTCGCGGCTTTTCGGCTATCCGCTGATGCTGCTCCTGCTGTTTTTCATCCTCTGGCTCACCATCGCGGGCGCAAACGTTCCCTCGGCGCTCCTTTCAGACGCACTCTTTTCCCTGATGGGGCCGGCTAAGGCGCTCCTCTCGGCCATCCGTGCGCCGGAGCCTTTGATCGACCTTCTCGTGAACGGCGTTTATAAAACGCTCGCGTGGGTGGTTTCCGTGATGCTGCCGCCCATGGCCATCTTCTTCCCGCTGTTCACCATCTTGGAGGACTGGGGCTACCTGCCGCGTGTGGCGTTCAACCTCGACGGGCCGTTTCGCAGGGCCGGCGCGCACGGCAAGCAGGCGCTCACCACCTGCATGGGCTTTGGGTGCAACGCCTGCGGGGTCACGGGCTGCCGCATCATCGATTCCCCGCGTGAAAGGCTCGTGGCCGTGCTCACCAACAGCTTCGTGCCCTGCAACGGCAGGTTCCCGCTTTTGATCCTTTTGAGCACGCTCTTTTTCGCGGGTGCCGGCGGCGGCCCGGTTCCCGCGCTCATGCTCACGGGCTTTCTCGTTTTGGGGGTATCCGCCACGCTTTTAAGCGCGAAGCTCCTTTCAAAAACGCTTTTGAGGGGCGTGCCCTCGTCGTTCCAGCTCGAGCTTCCCCCATACAGGCTGCCGCAGTTTGGCAAGGTGCTCGTGCGCTCGCTCCTCGACCGCACGATCTTCGTGCTCGGCCGCGCGGTGGGTGCCGCCGCGCCCGCGGGGCTTCTCATATGGCTGCTCGCGGCGATAAAGCCCGAGGGCGTGAGCCTCCTCATTCGCCTCGCGGATTTTTTCAACCCCTTCGCGCGCCTCATGGGGATGGACGGCTACATTTTGCTCGCCTTTTTCCTCGCGCTGCCCGCAAACGAGATCGTGCTGCCGCTCATCCTCATGGGCTACACGGCCTCCGCGTCGCTTTCAAGCTTCGAAAGCATGGCTTCCCTTCGCGCGCTTTTCCTCGCGCACGGCTGGACGAACGTGACCGCGCTTTGTGTGATGCTCTTTTCCTTGCTCCACTGGCCCTGCGCCACCACGCTCTTCACCATTAAAAAAGAAACCGGCAGCTTAAAATGGACGTTCGTCGCCTTTCTTTTGCCCACCGCATGGGGGATCGCCGTCTGCATGGCGGTCGCGGCGCTGGCGCGGGTGTTCGGATAGTTCGGAATAATACGGAGAGAAGTGGGCATGACCACATTAATATTATTCCGATGCTATGTCGGAATAATATAATCAAGGATTGGCATAGCTACATTGATATTATTCCGATAATGTGTTATTTTAAAGGCACAAGAAGTAAGGGAGGCAAGGGCTTTGGTGTACTGGAGGGTTAAAGAAGCTGCGGAACGATGGGGCATTTCCGACCGCCGTGTCCGCGTGCTGTGCGAGCAGGGCAGGATCGAGGGTGTTATCCGACAGGGGCACTCCTACCTGATCCCGGCGGACACGGCCAAGCCTGCCGACGGGCGGGTATTGCGAGGCACGGAGATAGCGCCCGAATATGCCGTGCTTTTTTCCCGTATCGACGCTTTAAAAGCCGAGCTTAGCAGGCGCCGTCCTTTGACGCAAGGCGAGCTGGAGCGGATGCGCGACGAATTTCTTGTCGAGTATACCTACGATTCCAACGCCATCGAGGGGAATACGCTGACCCTGCAGGAAACCGCCTTGGTACTGGAAGGTATCACCATTAATCAAAAGCCGCTGAGGGATCATCTGGAGGCCGTAGGCCACCGCGATGCGTTTTTATATGTGCAGCGGCTTATCGTGGATAAGGTTCCGTTTTCCGAAAGGGTCATCAAGGAAATCCATTCTCTGGTTTTGATGGACAGGCCCGAGGATAAGGGCGTTTACCGCCGCATGCCGGTGCGGATCATTGGCGCGCACCACGAGCCGCCGCAGCCCTATCTCATCGCGCCGCAGATGGAACAGCTCATTGCGGAATTTGTGAAAACGAAGCTGCACTCCATAGAAAGCGCGGCGTGGTTCCATTTGAAGTTCGAGGGTATCCACCCATTCATCGACGGCAACGGGCGCACGGGACGGCTAATTTTAAACTTTATGCTGATGCAAAATGGCTATCCGTCCATTAACGTAAAGTTTGCGGATAGAAAACGGTATTACGCGTGTTTTGAAAGCTACTACCGGGAAGGCGGCGCCGGGCCGATGGTGAAAATGGTGGCGGAGTATGTGGAGGAACGGCTGAACCAATTCAGACAAGGGGGACGCTTATGAACCGTTCCCTGCAACGCGCTTCGGCGCTGCTAAGGTGCGCCTGCGGAGGCGGGCTTCGGCTAGGGGACGATGCGCTAAACTGTGCTGTCTGCGGACGGAAATATGCCGTTTCGGGTAACGTTGTCCACTTTATTGCGGAAAACGGTGAACGCCCGTTTTGGGCAAGACAGCTCGATGATTGGATACGCGAGCAAGGGATCGAGCTCGATATGGGGGAGCGATACGCCTCCTCCCCCGCTAAATGCTTGGGCGGCGCGGAGCAGGCGGAAAGGTTTTTCGGATTCATTGCCGGGAGCGGCGACAGTATCGTGGATTTGGCGAGCGGCCCGTCCGGCTATTTCGGCGGGCTGTTCGATAAGCTGAATGATCGCCAGCTCTTAATCGCGACGGACGCGAGCGCCGCCGTGATCCACGCGCACAGCGCCACGAATTTGGACACATATAAAAACTTTCTCATGCTGGATATCGATCTCGATAAGCCTCTGCCGTTTCGCGATAATAGCGTAGACGCCTTTATGGGTTACCTTGTATCCAACGTCGCCGGGTATATGGAGCTTGTAAGGGAGGTTTGCCGCTGCCTGAAGCCGGATGGCAGGTTTGCCGTGGCGGAGGTCTTTTACGAAAAAAGCGGTCCCACGGATCTTGCTTTTCGAGAGAGGGGCATAAGCATAGCCTCTTACGAGGCCTATATAGAATACTGCCAAGGCGAAGGCCTTGCGCTTTCGGAGAGCCGGGTGCTATATGCCATGACCGGCAAGCTCGACCCGAGCGACGAATATCCTCTAGGCGACGACGAAAAAAGCGAGATCAGGGCGTTGTATTTTTGCAAGGCGGCGCAGTAACCGCCGCGCTTAGATTCGCAACGAAAAGCAATTATTCGCAGTTTCATCCATTATCCGCCCGCATGGCAGGACTTATAATAGGGATGTAGTATCCTATCCTTATCATTAAAAAAGGCGGAGCTCCATGCGATACGGCGGATTTGACGAGAAAAAGCGCGAATATGTGATCGAACGGGTGGACTTGCCCGTTTCTTGGACCAATTACATCGGCGTCAACGATATGTGCGGCGTGTTCAACCACACGGCGGGCGGCTATCTTTTTTACAAAACGCCCGAATACCACCGCATTACGCGCTTTCGCCCCAACGGCGTGCCGATGGACTTCCCCGGCCATTACATCTATATCCGTGACGACGAAACGGGCGAGTATTGGAGCGTTTCGTGGCAGCCCGTCGGCAAGCCTCTCGACCGGGCAAAATACACCTGCCGTCACGGCCTATCCTATAGCGTATACGCGTGCGAGTATAACGGCATTTCGGCGGAGCAGACGCTTTTCGTGGCCGTGGACGACCCCGTGGAATTCATCGACGTAAAGCTTAAAAACGGCTCGGGCAAAAAGCGCAGCCTGCGCGTTTATTCCTATCTTGAATTTTCGTTCCACCACATCGACATGGATAACCGCAATTTCCAAATGAGCCTTTACGCCGCCGGCTCGCGGTACGAGGGGGGTGTGATCGAGCACGACCTTTATTATGAGGAAAACGGCTACCAGTTTTTCACCTCGAGCTTCGAGCCGGACGGCTTCGACTGCCTGCGCGACAGCTTTATCGGCCCCTACCGCACCGAGAAAAACCCGCTTGCCGTGGAGCGAGGCGCTTGCTTCGGCAGCTTTGAAAAGGGCGGTAACCACTGCGGCGTTTTGCAAAAAAGGCTCACGCTCGAGCCGGGCGAGGAAGCGCGCCTTATTTACCTTTTGGGCGAGGGCGGCATAGAAAACGGCAAGGCCATGCGCGAGAAATACGCGAATCCCGCGGCGGCCGACGCGCAGCTACATAAGCTCGCCGCATTCTGGGAAAACAAGCTCCAAAAGCTTACGGTCAACACGCCGAACGCGGGTATGAACACCCTCCTAAACACATGGACGCTTTACCAGAGCGAGATCAACGTGATGTTCTCGCGATTTTCCTCCTTCATCGAGGTGGGTGGGCGCACGGGCCTCGGGTACCGCGACACCGCGCAGGACGCGATGGCCGTGCCCCACTCCAACCCCGAAAAATGCAGGGAGCGCATCGTGCAGCTTCTGCGCGCGCTCACCTCCGAGGGCTACGGACTGCACCTTTTCGAGCCGGTATGGTTCGAG